>DAOUKN010000054.1:0-15637 GCA_034421255.1 Chloroflexota bacterium
GCTCCACGCAGGACGTGGCGCGGGAGGCCGTGCGCGAGGGGGCCGTCGGGCCGGTGCTGGTCGTCACCCACCGGCAGTCCGGCGGCCGCGGTCGCCGCGGCCGCCGCTGGGTGCACGCACCGGGCGGGTTGGCCTTCACGCTTGCCGTCGAGGTGCCGCCCGACGCGCCGGCGGCCTGGCCGACCATGGCCGCGGCCCTTGGGGCGGCGCGCGCGGTCGAGGCCCACGCGGGCATCGCGCTCGGCATCAAGTGGCCCAATGACCTGGTGCATGCCGGACGCAAGGTGGGCGGCGTGCTGGCCGAGGTCCATGGACCCTGGTCGCTCGTGGGCGTGGGGCTCAATGTCAATGCCGCTCCGGGAGTGGCCGACGGCACACCGACTGCGTGTCTGGCGGAGATCCGCGGCGGCGCGCTGGACCTCACGGCGCTGCTGATCGAGCTGGCGGCGGCAATCGTGGACTCGCTGCTCGCGGACGCGACGACGCGTCAGGGCTTGCAGCGGCCCTGGAATGAACTGTCGGTCGTCCTGGGCGAGTGGGTGTTCGTGAGCGGCCCGGACGGCCACGTCTACGGCCGCGTCGAGGCGCTGCCGGCCGACGGCAGCCTGCATCTGGCGCTGGGCGACGGTTCCCGCCGCGTGATCACGACCGGGGAGGTGTCGTTGCGCCTGGATCGGACCGGATGACCCGCACGCGCGCGCTGCATTGGCTCGCGCTGGCGGCGGTGACCGGCCTGGCGCTCGGCCTGCGGCTGTTTGGCCTGGACTGGGATCAGGGTCACCACCTTCACCCCGACGAGCGCTTCCTGAGCATCGTGCTCACCCAGATTCGCCCGCCGACCGACCTGGCGATGTATTTCGATCCCGCCGCGTCGCCCTACAGCCCGTTCAATCAAGGGATCGGCTTCTTCGTCTACGGCACGCTGCCCGTCTTTCTGGTCGATTGGCTGAGCCGGCTGCTGGGTATGCAGGGCTATGACCAGGCCTACCTGGTGGGTCGTGCGGCGTCGGCCATTGTCGACACGGGCACGGTGGTGCTGGTCTATCTGCTGGGTCGCCGCCTGCTGGGCGCCTGGCCGGGGCTGCTGGCGGCCCTGCTGATGGCGCTGGCGGTGCATGCCATCCAGCTCTCGCACTTCTTCACGGTCGACACGTTTGCGACCTTCTTCAGCACAGCCGCGCTGTGGCTGCTGGTGCGCGCGGCCCAACAGCCGCGCTGGCTGGACCTCGGCTTGCTTGGGCTGGTCATCGGACTGGCCCTGGCGAGCAAGCTGAGCGCCGGGCTGCTGCTGATCCTGGTGGCGGCATGGTGGGTAATGCAGGGCTGGCGCGGCCGGCATCCGCGGTCGGGTCCGGGCGCCGCGGCGGCCTGGCTCGGACGGGGCGTTCTGGTTGCCGTCACGGCGGCGGTCGCGTTTCGGATCGCGCAGCCTTACGCCTTTGCGTCCGCGTCTCCGCTGGATTGGCGGCTGGGCGAGCCGTTCCTGAGCGCCGTGGACCAGCAGCACGCAATTCAGACTGGGACCTACGACTGGCCGCCGGGCGTGCAGTGGGCCGGCACGGCTCCCTACCTGTATCCCCTGGAGCAAATCGTGCGCTGGGGCGTGGGACCGGCGTTCGGCCTGGCCGCGCTCATTGGCGTCGGGGCTTCCGTGGTGGTGCTGTGGCGCGGCCGCCGGCATCCGCTCGCCTTGCCGCTGGCCTGGGCCGCGCTGACGTTCGGCTACGGCGGAGCGCTGGTGCTCAAGACGATGCGCTATTTCCACCCGCTCTATCCCGTGCTCGCGTTGGTGGCGGCGTGGCTGCTCGCCGAGCTCTGGCGCCGGCGCCACCGCATCCCTCGCATTCCCGAACGGCTCGCGTCCCCCGCCATCGTGGTCGGCGGAGGTCTCATGGTTGCCGCCACCGCTGCGTGGGCCGCGGCGTTCATGCAGATCTACGCGCGCGAGCATCCGCGCGTGGAAGCGTCCGCCTGGATTCACGACCACGTGCCCGCCGGCGCCACCGTGCTGACCGAGCACTGGGACGATCAGCTCCCGCTGGGGCTCCCCGGGCTGCCGCACGACCGCTACGCCTTTGGCCAACTGCGGGTCTTCGATCGCGAGAATGCCGTCAAGCGGGGACACCTGGTTCGAGCGCTGGGCGCCGCCGACGTCGTCGTGCTCTCCAGCGACCGCGGGGCGGCGACGATTCCCCGCATGCCGCAGCGATACCCGCTGGCGGGCCGCTACTACGACGCGCTGTGGGACGAGGCGCTGGGATTTCGGTTGGCCGCGCAGTTCGAGTCGCGTCCAGCGCTCGGTCCGTGGACGATCGACGATGCGAGCGCCGAAGAGGCGTTCACGGTCTACGACCACCCGCGCGTCTCGGTGTTCCTCCGTGACGCGCTCAACGTCGCCTCGCGGGTGGCGTCGAGCCTGGCGGTCATCGACGAGCGCGGGGCCGTTCCGGTGCCGCCCAAGGACTCGCAGTCAGCCCCAATTCTGTTGACTCCGGAGGCCGCCGCCGCCGTGCAGCGCGACGCCGTCTGGCCCGACGTCTATCGCGAACGTCCGCTCGAGGGCTGGGCCGCGGTGCTGGCCTGGTACGGCGCGGGCCTGGGGCTCACGCTGGCGCTCTGGCCGCTGCTGGCGCGGGTGCTTGGCATGCTGCCAGATGCCGGCTATGCGGCGGCGCGCGTGCTGGCGCCGGCGCTGGCGGTGCTCCCCGCGTGGTGGCTGGCGAGCGTCGGGTTGGCGCGCTTCGACACGCCGGGCATCCTCGGCGGCGCCGGCGTGGTGGCGCTGGTGTCCGCCGCGGCGTGGTCGCGCCGTCGAATGTCGTGGCCGGCGCTGCGCCCGCGTCTGCGCACCGCCTTCATCGTCGAGGGCGTCTTCCTGGTCGCATGGGCTGGGTTCCTGGCGCTGCGCGCGGCGAATCCCGATCTGTGGCATCCCGTATTCGGCGGTGAGAAGCCGATGGACTATGCCCATCTCAACGCCATCATCAGGACGCCCGCGTTCCCGCCGCACGACCCGTGGTACGCGGGTGGTCACCTGAACTACTACTACTTCGGCCACGTGCCGACGGCCGCGATGAGCAAGGTCCTGGGCGTGCCGCCGGGCACGGCCTACAACCTGGCGTTGGCCGGGTATGCGTCGGCCATGGTTGCCGGAGTCTTCGCCGTGGGACACGGCGTGTGGACCTTGCTGCGGCGACCGGGTTGGCGAGCCGTGGCCGTAGGCGTCGCGGCGGCGCTGTTGGTGGTCGTGGCCGGCAACTTGCAGTCGGCCGTGCAGCTCGTGGAAATCGCGCGCAACCACGCCGCCGACCCGACGTCCGGGTGGAACGTCCTGGCGCAGATTCCGGCCACTATCGGCGGCGATCTGGCGGCCGACTACGACCTCTGGGCGCCCACCCGAGTTATTCCGGACACCGTCAACGAGTTTCCGTGGTTCACGTTCACCTATGGCGACCTTCACCCGCACCTGATGAACCTGGCGGCGACGGCCGCGGCGCTCCTGGGCGCGCTGGCTCTGGTGGCGCTGGGCGAGCGCCGGCGGACGGGCGGGACCGTTCGCTGGTCCTCATGGGCGGCGGTTCTGGCGTTCCAGGCGCTCGTGCTGGGGCTCCACCGGGTCACCAACCCGTGGGACTTTCCCACCTATCTGGTCGTGACGCTGGCCACGCTGGCCTACGCGCTCTGGCGCGCGGGTGGATGGAGCGGGCAAACCATCGTCGGGCTGACGGCGGGGGCCGCTGCGGCGCTCATCGCCGTGAGCCAGATTCTGTTCCTGCCGTTCCACCAGCACTACGTCGAGTTCTACGGGGGCGTGATTCCCACCCCGCAGACCACGTCGGCGGCGCAGTGGCTGCTGATCTTTGGACTGCCCACCGCCATCGTGCTCACCCTGGCGGCGCGAACGGTCGCGCCGGCGTCGGTCGGTCGTCTGCGCGGGAGTGGCCGCGGCGTTGCCACCGCAGCCGCTGCCGTCCCGGCGCTGCTGGCGATTGGGGCGTTGGCGGCCGCGCTTGTCTGGGGCGCGGAACCATGGTCCGCGCGCCTGTTGCTCGCGGGTCTGGTGGGAACGGTCGCCCTGGCGGCCTGGCGCGTGGGGGACCGGCCGCACGTCCTCGTGCCGCTGGCCTTGTTCGGCGCGGCCGTCCTGCTGACGGCGATTCCCGAAGTGGTGGCCGTGCGGGACGACATCGGCCGGCTCAACACCGTCTTCAAGTCGCACCTGCAAGCCTGGGTGCTGGCCGGGCTTGGAGCGGCGATCGCGCTGCCGCAGGTTGCGCAGGCGCTTTGGCAGGGACGATCGCCTTTGACCCTGCCGTTGCGCGCGGGATGGGCCATCGTGCTCGCCGGCCTCCTGGCGGTGGCCTTGATCTACCCGGCGGCGGCGACCCCGCACAAGCTGAATCTCCGTATCCAGCCGCTGCCCGCCACGCTGGACGGGGAGGCTTTCATGAACGGCGGCGAGATCCTGGATGAGAGCAAGCCCGTGAGCCTGACGCCCGACTCCCGTGCCCTGACGTGGCTGCGGGAGAACGTGACGGGCGCGCCGACCATCGTGGAAGCCCCGACGACGATCTATCGCTGGGGCGGTCGCGCGTCCGTCTACACCGGCCTTCCCACCGTGGTCGGCTGGGACTGGCATGCACGGCAGCAGCACTGGGGCTACGTGCACGCCGTGGACGCGCGGATCGACGACGTGCAGGAGCTGTTCGACACGCCCAACCGGTTCCGCGCGCGCGCGCTGCTGGATCGGTATGGCGTGGACTTGATCTACGTTGGCCCGCTGGAGCGCGCGCACCACGACGGACCCGCGCTGACGAAGTTTGACGCCATGGGCGACCTGGGCGTGACGCCGATCTATGCCGACGGCGACGTCACGATCTATCAGGTGGCGGCAGTGCCGGAGCGCCCCGTGACCGGGCCGCGGGGATAGGTCGGCCGCAGCGGCTAGAATTCGGCCTCACGCGAAGGAGGCCTCATGGCCGCATCCTTTCTGACCCGCGCCGTACTGCAGCAGATCACGCAGCGGGTGTTGGCCAACGTCATCGAGCAGCTGCCCCAGCGCATGGCGTCCGGGACCGAGCCGGGGACCGCCGGCGACCGGGAGGCCGCTGAGCTGCCGCGGCTCAATGCGATGGCCCTCTCGCAGCTTCAAACGCGCCTGGCGGAGTATGAGGCGCACTTCGAGGCAATGAGCACGCGCATGGCCCGCATCGAGCGCGAGGTGGGATGGCGAACGACCGTGCGCATCGCGGGCGTCGGCGTGCTCGGCTTGGGACTGGGCTTCTTGATCGCCGTGGCGGTGGGCGCCCTGGGGTGGATCGGCTAGGGCGGCTACGCCGCCCGTGATCAGCCCTCGAGCGGCTCGCGCAGCCACGCTGGAACGTCCCGCGCCGCGTGCAGGACTCTCCAAACGTCGACGTCCGTTTCTCGCTCAACGTAGAAGACGAGATAGGGAAATCCACCCACGACCCACGAACGCAGGCCGCGGATATGCAGCTCACGCGCATAGCGGGGCGAACCGGTTGCCGGAAACTCCCCCATGCGGCGGAATGCTTCCTCCAGCGCGTCGATGAAGGCCAGCGCGACTTCCGACCGCGCCTTGGCCAGGTAATGCTCGATGGCCTCGTCGACATCGCGCCGCGCCCGCTCACGAAGGACAACGGGCTTGTTGGTCACCCTTCGTCGACGTCGCGCACTCGATCGCGCAGCCGGCCGAGGTAGCCCGAATCGGCGGTGACCGCTGGCGGCGACGCCGCGCCTTCGAGTAGCAGGTCGTGCAGGCGCTGGAGATCGTGGTCTTTGCGGATCAATTCGCGGACGTATTCGCTCGACGAGCTGTAGCCACGCGACCTGACTTGCTGGTCCACGAAGGACTTGAGGTCCTGGGGAAGCGAGATATTCATCGTGCTCACAAGGCGACACTATGGTGTTTGGCAAAGATTGGCAAGGTGCCGCCGACGCCGGCCGGCGAGCCTCCGGACTCGAAGCCACGGCCGGGGCGGGTGGACCGCTAGCCGGCCGGCGGAGGCAGGGAGCCGCTGCCCGCCTCGGCTGCGTCCTGGGTCGCCGGCGCAATGAGCTCCACCATCACCACGAGCAGCAGCGGATCGTCCGGATTGGTCGCGTCGACGAGGTAGGCGACCCGCACCACCGCGCCCGGCTCGACGCCGTCCGGCACCAGATCCGCCGGGTCGTCGGGAATGCGGAACTCCACGCCGCCAACCCGAAGAACACTCTCCTCGATGCCCTGGACGATGCCGCGAAGCGTCGGCAGGCGATCCACCTCGACCTCGGATTCGGCGTCGTCTGGAGTTGCCTCGGGAGAGACGGTTGGCTCGGGCGTGGGCGCGTCGGTGGGGACCGGCGTCTCCGTTGGCTCCGGTGTAGGTGTGGTCTCCGGCGTCGGCGTCTCCGTTGGCTCCGGCGTCTCGGTCGGCTCCGGTGTGGGCGTGGCCTCCGGAGTCGGCGCCTCGGTCGGGGCCGGCGTTTCCGTCGGCTCGGGCGTGGCGGGGGCCTCGGGCGTTGCCGTCGCCGTGGGTTCGGGCGTGGGTGTGGTCTCCGGCGTCGGGGACACGGTTGGTTCTGGCGTCGACGTGGCTTCCGGCGTGGGCGTCTCCGCAGCCGGGGTTTCCGTCGTCTCCGGCGTGGGTGTGGCTTCGGGCGTCGCCGTCTCCGTGGGAACCGGAGACTCCGTGGGCTCGGGCGTGGGCTCCGGAGTTGGCGTCTCGGTCGGGGCCGGAGCTTCGGTGGCCTCCGGCGTAGGTGTGGCCTCCGGCACCGGCGTCTCGGTCGGGGCCGGGGTCTCCGTCGCCTCGGGCGTCGCCGTCCCCGTGGGTTCAGGCGTGGGTGTGGTCTCCGGCGTCGGGGACGCGGTTGGCTCGGGCGTCGGCGTCGCTTCCGGCGTCGGCGCGTGCGCCAAGTTCACCAATCGCAGCTGGCCGTCGCTGTCGAGGACGGCCACGACCTGGACCCAGTCGCCAATCGCGATGGCCAGGTCGACTTGGGCCGCCGGCTCGTCCGCGCCGGGGAGGCGCACCGCGATGCCGGAAACCAGAAGCCGAGCGTCGTCTTGAGCATCGAGTCGCCCAACCACCACGGACTGCTGCTCGGCCGCGACGACCTGATCCGACGACGGCGGCGGAGCTTCGGTTGGCGCGGGCGACGGTGTCGGAGTCTCTGTGGTTGGAATCGTCGTCGGCGCCTCGGGCGGCGAGGTTGGCGCCGGCGACGGCGTGGGTGCTGCCGTTGGGGGCGGCGGAGCCGGTGTGGCCGTTGCCGCAATCGGCGAGGGTGCCGGGGTCGACGTCGGCAGCTCGGTGGCTTCGGCCACCACCCCCGGCGTCGCGGTGGGCAGCAGCGCCAGGTTGGGGCCCCGGCGGGCGTCCAGGAGTCCCTCGTCAGCCGACTGGCTGGCGACCGCGATCGGCTCGCGGACGTCGGGCGCCGAGGCCTCGGTCAGTCCCTGGAGCCGCGATTGGTGGTCGCGCAGGCGGCTCCGGAAATCCGCGACGACCGCGGCGGCGTCCTCGCGTTCGGCGGGACCGGCAGCCGCGCTGGCGATGCTCAACGCGCTCACTCCCTTGCGCAGCGAGCCCCGATAGGCATCGATGGCGTGCTGAACGGCAGTTCGGTCACCGGCGGGCGCCGACTGTTCGATTTCGCGCAGCCGCGCCTCGGCGTGCTCGAGGTAGAGGGCCGCGCGATCGTCTTCGTCGACGAAGGCCACGCGAAGCTCCTCGAGGGACAGGCGATACCCGTAGAGCGCGCTTCCCGGACCGCTGTTGACGGCGGCGAGCGTGACGCCGCCATAGGCCACGAGCGCCACCGCGACCGCGACGACGACGCCGGCCATGCGCACCGGCGCCAGGGGCGGTAGGCGCGGGATCAGTCGCTCCCAGAGTGAGGCGACGGGTCGAGGTGGCGCCGCGGCGCGCCGTTGAAGCTCCTGATCGATGAGCGCCAGCCCGCGGGACATCTCCGCCGGCGTCATCGGCGGCGGCGTCATGGCCTGCAGGTCCAGCGCGACGACCAGCAACTCGCGCAGATCGGCGGCCATTTCGGGGTAGTCGCGGAGCACCTGGTCGAGGGAGGCCTCGCCACGCTGCACGCGGTCCAAGCTCGCCTCGAAGGCGGCCTGGAGTTCCTGGCTCATGCCGAGTCCCCTTGCAAAACGTTGCGCAGCGTGGCTATCGCCCGAAATTGCAACGCGCGCACGGCGGGCTCGTTACGGCCCATCAGCCGGCCGATTTCCGCGTGGCTCAATCCAATCGCGAAGCGATAGGTGATGACCTCGCGCTGATCGTCGGTGAGATGGCGCATGGCTTTGCGCAGCTCTTCCCGCCGCGAGATGGCGTCGAACTGCGAATCCAAGGTGTCGGACGGGTTGGCCAGCAGGCCCTCTTCGAGGGGCACCGTGTCGCGCGCCGCCCGCCAGTGGTCCACGACCACGTTCTTGGCAATGCGGTAGAGCCAGGCCGTGAATTCACCCGTCGAGCGGTGTTCGTAGCGCGCGATCGCATCCATGGCCCGGATGAAGGTCTGGTTGGTGAGGTCCTCGGCCAACACGCGGTCATGGGTCTGATAGGCAATGAAGCGCTGGATCTTGGGCGCGAAGAGCCGGTACAGCTCACCAAACGCCTCGCGATCGAGACGCATGGAGGCCTCAATGAGTGCTTCGAGATGCTCTTCGGGCGATGCGATATCCACGTCCAGGGCAGCGGTCCTGCCAGCGTCGTAACGCGTGGCTTGATGGAGCGTTATCCGGGGAGGCGGGGCCGCCTATTGCATCATAGGGCCGGACCCGGCCGCACTTCGGGCACGCTCGGCGAACCATGCGCGCGTCCGAGCCAGCCCTTCGGCCAGGTCCACGCGCGGCGTCCAGCCGAGCGCCTGGCGCGCCAGCGCGGCGTCGCCAATGTAGCGGGCGACCTCGGCCTCGGGATGCGGGTGCGGCACGCGGCGGACCCGGCTGGGATCGCCGGCGATGAGGGATGCAAGCTGCGCGATCGACGTTTCGGCGCCGGAGGCGAGATTCAGCGTGCGGCCGACCGCGGGCTCGATCGCAGCGTCGACGATGCCGCGGGCGCAGTCGTCCACGTAGACAAAGTCCCGGGTCTGTGCGCCATCGCCGTGGACCTCGAGCGGCGCGCCGGCCAGGTCGCGGCTCAGGAACCGCGCGACGACACCGCCCTCGGCGGCGTCGCGCTGCCAGGGTCCGTAGACGTTGAACGGTCGAACGGTGGTCAACCGCAGATCATAGGTCCGCGCGTAGCTCTGCGCGATGACTTCGGCGGCAAGCTTGGAGGCAGCGTAGGGAGACGCGGGAATCGCCGCGGCGCCCTCGTCCAGCGGCGCGTCGGCCGCGGCGTAGACGTGACAGGTGCTCACCAGGACGAGGCGCAGGTCCCGGCGGCGGGCGGCCTCGGCCACCACCAGCGTGCCCAGCACGTTGGCGCGCATGGCGCCGGTCGGGTCGCGCACGCTGGCGCCGACCGCCACGTCGGCGGCCAGGTGATAGACCACGTCCACGTCCGCCTCGGCGCCGTTCACGGCGTCGGCGTCGGTCACGTCCGCCTCGACCAGCCCGAGATAGGCCGGATCGCCCCGGAAGGCATCGAGGCTCCCGCAGCGACTGCGCGACAGATTGTCGAGCACGCGCACCGTCTCCCCGCGCCGCAGCAACTCGGCCACCACGTGCCGTCCGATGAAGCCGGCGCCGCCGGTGACGAGCGCGCTCAGGCGTCGACCTCCCGCAGCCAATCCGCCATGCGCGCGATGCCCGTGGCCAGCGGCGTCTCGGCGCGCCAGCCAAGCTCGCGCTCGATGCGGCTGGTGTCCGCGCACAGCGCCGGGAGGTCGCTTGGACGTCCCGGCATGACTTCCACGGCGCTCGTCGAGCCAGTCGCGCGCACGACGAGCTTGGCGAGGTCGCGGATCGAGGTCTCGCGTCCGGTGCCGATGTTGAAGACCGAGCCCGCCAGCCGCGGACCGGCGGCGAGCACGCGCGCGTAGGCGTCGACCGCGTCGTCGATGTACATGAAGTCGCGGGTCTGGGTTCCGCCGCCCTCCACCCGCAGCGGCTCACCGCGCAGCGCGCGCACCATGAACGCCGGGATGACCGCTGGGTATCCCACGAGGTTCTGATGGGGTCCAAACGTGTTGAAGTTGCGAATCACCACTACCGGGTGTCCCCACCAGCGGTGGATCGCCAGGCATTGCATCTCGCCGGCCACCTTGCTCGCGGCGTAGACCGACCGCGGCTGGAGCGGATGCCACTCATCCATCGGCACGCGCACCGGCGCGCCGTAGACCTCAGGCGAGGAGGCGTAGACGAGAAGCGGCGGACGCCGCATGCCGGCGATGGCGTGGGCGAACCGAAAGGTGCCCTGCTCGTTGGAGGCGAAGTAGCCGGCGGGGTCTTCCATGGACTCGGGGACCGAGATCCGGGCCGCGTAGTGCACCACGGCGTCGGGCGCCAGGTCTTCCAGGCGCTCCGTAGATAGGTCCGCGAAATCGCCCGTCTGGACCGTCAGGCGGTCGCAGCGCGCCGCCTCGACGGTGAGCGGGTCCGGTCCGGGGTATTGGCGTGAAAAGTCGTCAACGCCGATCACCTCGGCGTGCGGATCGTCGGCCAGGAGACGGCGCGTGAGGGTGATGCCGTACATGCCGGCCGCGCCCGTGATGAGCACCCTCATGCGAGCAGATGGTCCAGCGACGCACGGCGAGCAATGGCGAGTGCGTTCACGGAATCCAGAGTATAGGGCCTACGGCAGCCCTGATTTGTCCCCGTGCCCGAACCGGGGCACGGGGACGAGGGGGAGCGCCACAGGCTTGACGCGGCGCCAACCCAAGTCGATTGACCGGCCACGACCGCGATCAGTGGCAAAGCTTCAAGAACCTGCTGACTCCCATTTATATCAACGGCCTAGCATGGCCTCGCTTTCATATCCGACGGGCCGTCAAGCGCGTGTCGCTGAGCGTGAGGCAGCCTAGATATGGAGATTCGTAGAGTCCGCGCTGCCGCAGGTAAGCTTGGCTTCACTGATTCACCGATCCAAAGCCTCCGAAGATCGGGAATCCGCTGGCAAGGTTGCGCCGCCAGAAAGGGACATATGACGCAAGTAGAAAGCATGTCCAGCGAGAATATGGAGGACGCCCTTGACCAGGAACGCAAGAAGCTGGAACGGGTAATCCACCGCATTGAGACTGAACAGATCAGGCTGAAGAAGCTCGGGCATACACCAACTGCGGATCGGGCCGCCGCCGCCGCTCTTCGAACGCAGTTTGAGGAAGACCAGGTTGATCTGACATCGGCCTTAGAGCAGCTATATTTTGGCCGCGTTGACTTTGTAGATGTAAGCGATTCAGAATCTGAATCAGAAATGAGAACAGTCTATATTGGCTCATATCAACTTATCAAAGAGAATATCTGCTCATGGACTGCGCCGGTGGCTCGACTGTATTACACCAACGACTCCGGTTATACGGTTCTACAAGACGGAGTAAGAATTAAGGAAGATCGACATATACAAGTCAGAGTAGATCTCAAGCGGTTTCTGCGGATTCGCAATCAGCAGCTTATCGAGCTGAACGACCTTTATCGAAGAGCACTCCCCATACCCACCAAAGCCGGAACATCGGCTCTTGCCGAGGTGCTGAGCAGCACAGGCGGCGAGGAAGCGCAGCTACAGGTCATCATCGAGACTATTGAGCCGGACCAATACGAGGCCATTGCCAACCAGGAGGACCCAGCACTCATCGTGCAGGGCGCTCCCGGCAGCGGAAAGTCGGAGATCGGCCTTCACCGAATCGCCTATCTGCTATCACCATTCAACGACATCGATGCAACAAAGCGGCCAACGCCGGAGACGACACTTTTTGTCGGTCCTTCAAAGGCATTTCTGGACTATGCCGGCGACGTGCTGCCCACGCTTGGTGTACGGCAACGTGTGCGACAGATCACCTTTCAGGATTGGCTTCGAGATCAGCAGACAGCGCGGCTTCGGATTCGCAGGGTTGGCAGTGACATTTGGAACGAACTGCTGCAACACGGTAAATTGGAGAACTTCAACGAGCGAGTCGAGTCATTCAAAGGATCGCTTGCGATGGCCGATGCGCTGGATAAGCATGTCGGCAAATTGACGAGGTCGATCAGAAAGAAGTGCCGGAGTATCTCGTCAGGTCCTATCGAGTTGGACTATGCGATTCGCGTCGATGTGACGCGTGAAGACATAGGCCAAAGTGTCAAAGCCGCACTCGCTGACCCGCATGGCAAAGCCGGATTGAATAATCGACGACAGACCTTCCTTCGGCTCGTGGCGAGACGAGTCTTAGGCAGATCCTACTCTGGCAAACGAGTTTCCACCGAAGATTCGGAGCGGCAACAACGCGCCGCAGAAAGCTGGGTAGCTGAGTTGTGCGCCCAGGCTTGGCCGCACTATGACGCGCGAACGGAGTACGCAGCAGCCATGGAGGATTCGGAAACGTTGCAGCGCATGGCCCGCGATAGCCTGTCCTTGGAAGAAGCTCAGGCCTTACGCGCGTCGGCCCGTCGGATGCTTGACAAGGGATTCCAAGATTCGGATATCGGCGCAGTGACCTACCTTGATCATCTTCTGAACGGGACCATCGACCGCCGTTACCGGCACATCGTGGTCGACGAAGCTCAAGATATCTCACCGATCGAATTCAAACTGCTAAGCCTTGCCTCCACGAACAACTGGTTCACGGTGCTCGGGGACACGGCTCAACGGCTCACTCCGTACCGAGGCATTCCACAGTGGCGGGCGCTGGAGCGGGTGTTGGGTCGGGCCGACACCCGGGTGCAGTACGCCAAATTGTCATACCGGGCCAACAAACACATTACGCGCTTCAATAATCGAATCCTCCGACTGTTCGAAAGGAATCTGCCCGCGCCAACACCCTTCGACCGAGAAGGATCCCGTGTCGAGTATCACCGGCACACCAGCAATTTCGGAATGTACCGCTGCGTCGTCAATGATCTGGATCAGGTCCGTTCACTGCCAGATATGGCTGGCGCCCGCATTGCGATTCTGGCCCGCGACCGCAGGAATCTGAATAGGTTCCGCGACTACTGCACCGCCTCCGGGCGACATGACGTGGTGCTGATCGGACAGGATCGCCATAGCACGGCTCGAACTGTCCTGGCCCGCATCCCGGACGTACGTGGGTTGGAGTACGACGCCGTCATCGTCCTGGGTGTCAATGACTCTTTTGCCGATACCACCTTCAACCAGAAATTGCTCTATCTGGCCACAACGAGAGCCAAGCACTATCTGGCCATCCACTGGTCAGGGTCGATCTCGCCGATCCTGAAGCGAATCTCGCAGAAGGGAGTAGCGGACATCGATCGTCGGGGACGCTAGGCCAGCACTCCAACAAGCCTAGCCAAACGGCCGATGCGCAAAGAGCTGGGCCTCGGCTAGGGTGCTTCATCTGGTCGATCAAACGGCCGGTCGTATGGCCAGTCCCTGTTCTTCTGAATGTCGCGGAACCAGTTCTCATGCCGCCACAGCACGTCGTGCCAGTCGGGTCGGCGGGGCTGGACGCCATGCTCCTGGATCAGGTGCCAGACGACCTGCTCGAGCGTGATCCGCCGCGTTGGGAGATGCAGCCGCGGGAATGGCTTGTTTCCGGTGTAGTCGTCCGGAGTGGCGTGCACATGCAGATGGCAGCGTGGATAGGGAAACGGCGTGTTTCGGTTGTACTGGTAGACGAACGCGGGCTCGAGACCGCCGTTTTCCTCGCTGGGCTGGAGGTAGGCGTAGTTTGCCCGTGTCGTTTCGAGAAGCACCGGCCCTTTCGGAGACTCATGGTTGACCCGCAGGGTCATCTCGACGTTCAGGTACATGCCGTTGCTGAGCTGCGCTGGTTGCCCACGGTGTGAACTTTGCGTCACACGGTGGCCGACGACCAAAGCGTCTTCGCCTATCCACACGGCGCCAAGCGTTACGTCAGCGACAAGCTTGTAGATCTCGCGGAAGCGTTCGAGAAAATCCTTCGCGACGTTCCGGTCGCTACGACTCGGCTGGCTCGGCAATCAGATCGGCAAGGTGGGACAGAGAGTTGAATCTCGGGTCGCCCGCATACTTGGCATATACGTCGGAACGCTGATAGGACTGCAGAAACTCGTCAGCCGTCAGACCAAAGAGCCGCCGCGCGTCCCGGTCGAGCTCCTCCCAGATCTCATCGCGCGTCACCAGCACATGCTCGTATTCGTCCGGCAGCCAATCGGGGCGCCCATTGACTGATGTGGCCATGGCCCGGCGGATCCTCTCGAAAACACGCGCGCTGCGTGCACATTAGCAGGCTCGCACATGTGCGCCCGGTTTTGCCGCGGCTTGGCGGGGATTGCGGGGGCGGCGACACTGGGGAGGCGAGACTTGCCGGGAGATGGCATATGGCGGTGATTGCCGACGCCGAGATTGCGCAGCGGCTCCTCGACCATCCGGGGTGGGCGTATCGGGACGGCGCGCTGGTGAAGAAGTTCGAGTTGGCCGGGTTCATGGACGTGGTGCGGCTGGTCAACGACGTGGCCGGTCCGGCGGAGGACGCCGACCATCATCCGGACATGTTCATCAACTATCGCCGCATCACCTTCACGCTGGTCACGCACGATGCGGGCGGGGTGACGGAGAAGGACTTTGCGCTGCTGGAGGAGATCGAGAAGGCCGCGGCGGGGTAGGTCGGAGCCGGTCGCCTCGATGCCGTGGCTCGTTGGCAGGTGGCTCGTTGCCTCGTGTCTCGCCGTCATGCTGGCACTGACGCCGCTTGCCGCGTGCGGGATGTCGGTGGGCGACGAGCAGTCCACGTGGGGCGGCCAGGGGGCCGCGCCGCTCGTGGCGACGCCGACCGCGGATGCGTCCGGTGGGGCGAAGGCGCCTTAGGGAGGCCTGAGCGGCAGGGGCGGGACTGGCGGCGGAGGATACGGAGTGAGCGGAATTTCGTTCGGAGTCGAATTTAAGCCCCGAACACGTAAAAGACTCCCGGCTCCAAGGTGCAGCGATCAGGCGCGGTGTCCGCGGCGCACGCCCATTTCGGCCGTCATTCCGTCCTTGAGCCGGGATCCAGGCAGCCTGACGCACCGTGCCTCTTCCACGCTCCTTAGATTCCTCGCCTGCGGCTCGGAATGACAGCGAGGGGAAGGGCCGGGCAGAGGATGCCTAGGTTGTGCCTCCGGTCACGCGGCCGCGGGCCATGACGAAGTACTGCTCCGTGGTGGCGACCTCGACCCGGTCGCACACCAGGCCGAAGAGGAACCGCAGGTCGAGCGGCGACCAGTAGATCTTCCAGATGTCGTAGACGCTGCCGTCCTGGAGGTTGCGGCGTTGCTGCTGGACCCTCGGCCCCACGACGCGCTGGCCCTGGTGACCGCTGGTGCGGCTTTGGGCCGAGTCGAGCAGCCAAAGCCAGCCCCCCGGCCGCACCACGCGCCTGGCCTCGCGGATGAACTCGACGGCCCGGCTCACCGGCACGTGGCTGAGCCAGAAGCCGAAGAAGCAGGCATCGACGGCGCCTTCGGCGACCGGTAGGCGGTAGGCGTCGGCCCGACAGCGCTCGACGGCGTCCGCGGGATCGGCGAGGCGTCGCGCGCAGGCGATCATCTCGGGGGCATAGT
>DAOUKN010000055.1:0-13587 GCA_034421255.1 Chloroflexota bacterium
GGCGCTCCCCGTCCGATCCGCGCCGGCCCCGGCGCGGCATCGCCTGGAACGGGCGACGTTGGGATGGGGATTGCGGGCGTTTGGCGCAGCCCACTTTCCCGACCATGCCTTCCCTCCGGGCGTGCGGAAGCCGAGTGTGGTGACGGTGCACGACGTGTCGTTCCTGACGCATCCGGCGTCCTACGAGCCGCGGAGCCTCGACTTCTACCGCGCCGCCAGCCGGCGGCTTTCGCGGGCGTCACAAGTCATCACCGTGTCCGCGCACGTCCGGGACCAGCTCGTCGAGCGGGGACTGGTTCCCGGCGACCGGATCAGCGTGATTCACGAAGCTCCCACGACGGCGCTGGATGCGGCTGCCGATTCCACGTCGCCCCGAAACGGCTATGCCCTGATGGTTGGAACGCTGCAACCCCGCAAGAATCACGTGCATGCCGCGCGGGCGTGGGTGCGCTCGAAGGCCGCGCGCGCCATGCCGCTGCTGATTGCCGGCGCTCTTGGCTATCAGGGCGTGGATATCGTGCGAACCGTGAGGTCGCTGGATCCCCGGGCGCGAGTGCGGTTCTTCGGCTCGGTGTCGGACGCGATGCTGGGACGGCTGTATCGGCATGCGAGCCTGTTGCTGCAGCCGTCGCTTGACGAAGGGTTTGGGTTGCCGGTGCTGGAGGCCATGAGGGCCGGGGCGCCCTGCGTCGTTTCCGACATTGGCGCGCTGCGGGAGGTAGCGGCCAACGCGGCGCAGTACGTCGATCCGCAGGATCCCGACGCGCTGACGGACGCGATCGATACGGTCATTGGCGATCCGTCGTTGAGCGAGAGACTGCGCTCAGCCGGACGCGAGCGAGCCGCGGAGTTCTCCTGGGCGCGGGCCGCCACGGCCACCCTCTCGGTCTACGACCGCCTCACGTGAGCGTTCTCGTCGTCACGCCATCGGCCCCCTGGCCGCCGACGCACGGCGCGGCGGTACGCAACAGCGCGTTCGTCACGGCGCTTGCCGAGCAGCACGACGTTGACGTGGTGACCCTTGCCGGCGCGCGTGAGCGCGTGCGCCCGCACCCGGACGCGCGCAGCACAACCGTCGTCCGCCTGCGGCGGGCGCCGCTGTGGCGTCGACTGACCAACGCCGCGGTTGGGCCTGCGCCCGATCTTGTGTTTCGCCACCGCACGCCGGATCTTCGGGTCGCGGTGCAGCAGCGTCTCAGCGCCGGCGGAGTCGAGGCGGTGCAGGTGGAGGGCTTGCAGCTCGCGCACATCGTGCACGACGTGGCCGCCTGCACCGAGGGTGAGCCGCGACGACCGCCCGTGGTCTATGACGCGCACAATGTGGAGTGGCGTCTGCAGAGCCAGCTCGCCAATCTCGCGCGGGGCGCACGCGCCTGGCACTCGCGGCGGCAGGCGGCGCTGCTGCACGACGTCGAGCGATGGGTCGTGGGTGCGGCCGACGCCGTGTCCGCCTCGTCGGCGGCCGACGCCGCGTCCCTGGCAACGCTCGGCAATCGCTCGGTGGCGGCGATCCCGCATCCGGTTCCGGTGCCGGCGGACCCGCCCGGCGCCACCCACGAATCCGACCGGCCGCGCGTGCTGCTGGCCGCCAATTTCGCCTACCGGCCCAACATCCTGGGGGCTGAGTGGCTGTTTGGCGCCGTGTGGCCCGCCGTGCTGCGCCGCGTGCCGGAGGCCGAGCTGCGAGTGGTGGGTCAGGGGTCGCTGGGCCTGCGTGCGATTGCCCCGGCGCGGTGCAGCGTTGGCGGTCTGGTCGAAGAATTCGAGTCGGAGCAGCGGAAGGCCTGGCTGAGCACCTCTCCCGCGCCGGTGGGGTCGGGGGCGCCGCTCAAAGTGCTGCAATCCCTAGCGCAGGCGCGCCCGGTTGTGGTTCGAGCCTCCGGGCTTGCCGGGCTGGCGCGGTCGCTCGCGGGCATTGCCGCGGCGGACTCGGACTCGGAGTTTGCCGACGCCATCGCCAATCTGCTGCAGGACGATGCACGGCGGCGCGAGATGGGGCGAAGCGGTCACGCCTACGTCGCCGAGCACCATGCGCCGTCGGTCGTGGGCAAGACGCTGCTGGACGTGCACGGCGGCCTGCGAGATTCGGGGCGGGATGGAGGCCGGGAATGACGGTGGCCGTCTGCGCGACGGTCCTCAATGAGGCCCGCGACGCCCAGGCGTTGGCCGAGAGTCTTCGGTCGCAGCGGCGGGCGCCGGATGAACTGGTGATCGTCGACGGCGGATCGAGCGACGGAACGGCCGAGATTCTGCGGGAGGCGCTGGCCGGCATGGACGGCGTCCAGGTGATCGACGCGCCCGGCAGCAACATTTCCGCCGGTCGCAACCTGGCGGCGCGCTCGGTGACGTCCGACCTGATCGCGTTCACCGATGCGGGGATCAGCCGGTCGGCGAGCTGGCTCGATTCGCTGGTGGAGGCCGCGGAGCGGGCGCCGCTCGCCGCCGGGACGTTTGGCTACATCCTGGCCGCGCCCGGCAACACGGTCGAAACGGCCATTGGCGCCGTGGGCCTTCCAATCGCGCGGGAGATCGATCCGGCGCACTATCCCCCGAGCGGTGGGTCGATGCTTCTGCGACGGCAGTGGTTCGATCGGGTCGGCGGCTATCCCGAATGGCTCGACTATGGCGAAGACCTGTGGCTCGATCGGAGGGTCTGGGCCGAAGGCGGTTGGTTCGTCCACGCTCCGGGCGCCGACGTGTGGAATCGACCGCGGTCGAGCCTGCCAGCCTTCTTCCGCCAGTATTTTTACTACGCGTGGGGCGATGGCCGGGCCGGCATGCTCGGAAAGCGCCACGCCGCGCGCTTCGCGGCCTACGCCGTGGGTCTGTCCCTTGCACGGCGGCCAACCTGGGGCCGCACCGCGCTCCTCGCATTCCTGGGCTATCGATACCTTCGCCGGCCCATCGCGCGGGCGCGGGGGATGCCCGGCGGCGGAGGGGCCGCGCCCGCCCTCGTCCCGCTCGTGCGGCTCGTCGGCGACGCGGCCAAGATGTTGGGCTATGCGGCGGGCTGTTGGCGTCGGCTGAGAGGCTAGGACGATGACCGTGGACGTCTCGATCATCATCGTCACCTACAACGTGCCCGACCTCCTGCGGCGATGCCTGGCGACCATTCCGGAATCGACCGATGGGCTGTCGGCTGAGGTCTTCGTGGTGGACAACGGCGCCGGCGACGGCACCTGGGACAGCATCGTGTCGCGGGCCGACGTGCAGGCGATTCGGGGCAGCCGCGAGTTGGGGTTCGGCCGGGGCAACAATCTCGCCGCCTCGCGGGCGCAGGGACGCTGGTTGCTGTTCCTCAATCCCGATACGGAGCTCACGCCGCTCGCGGTAGGGCGCCTGGTGGAGCGCGGCGATGCCGATCCCGCCGTGGGCATCCTGGGTCCGCGGCTCGAGTTGGCCGATGGATCGTTGGATCCGGCGGCGTGTCGCACGTTTCCGACGCCTGCCTCCGCGGCATTGCGCTTGCTCCGTTGGCCGCGCAGCCTGCCGCCGCGCGGCGTGCGGCCCTATAACGTCGCACCGTCGTCAAGAAGCGAGGCGACGGTGGACGCGATATCCGGCGCGTGCATGCTGGTGCGCGCCGAGGCCTTTCGCCGGGTCGGCGGCTTCGATCCGCAGTTCTTTACCTACGGCGAAGACCTGGACTTGGGATTTCGCATTCGACAGGCGGGCTGGCCGACCCTCTTTGTGCCGTCGGTCGTGGTGCGGCACCTCAAGCGGCAGTCGACGCGGCAGCGCGCCGTCCGTGCGCGGGTGGAATTCTATCGAGCCATTTGGCTTTACTATCGAAAGCACCGGCAACGTGACGGCCTCTGGCTGCGGGCGGTCGTCACGGCCGCGATTGCAGTCCTGGCGCTTGGCGCCGTTGCCCGCCAAGTCGCTCTTCAAATGGTGGCGCTGGGTCGTCGCAAGGGGGCCGTGAGTTGACCTGGTTTCGACGCAACTGGGAGGGACTCGAGGCCACGGGAACGGTGGCCTTGGACGTTGCGGCATTGCTCGCGGCGACCGCCATCGCCTACGTCGTGCGATTCCGGTTGGGGTGGGGGCCCGAATTGGCGTCGAACCGGTTTCTCTTCTTCGTGCCGGTCAACCTCACATTCACGGTTGCGAGCGTCCTGGCCGGGCTCGCCCTCGGCCTCTACACGCGGCATCGCACGGCAGGTCCGCTGGATCGGGTTGTGCGAGCGGTCGGGGCTGTCACCGTCGGCGCGCTGCTCACGGTGGCCGCCACGTTCTTCGTGATTCAGGATCGGCTCGAATTCGTGCGCCTGCTGGTGGCGTACATGTGGCTGAGCGGCATTGTGCTGGTGGTTGTCGGACGATCGCTGCTCATCGGGGTGCGGCAGGCGCTCAATCGTTTCGGCATCGGGGTCACGCGCGTCATCGTCGTGGGCGCTGGAACCGAGGGGACCGAGGTGCTGGCGCGGCTGTTCGACGAGCGCACGCGGCGATTCCAAGTGGTCGGCTTGGTGGACGACTTCGCCACGTCGGTGACCGCGCGCGGCCATCGAGTGCCGGTGCTCGGTCGCGTGGACTCGCTGGCCGGTGTCCTGAGCGAGCACCAGGTCGACAAGGTGGTGGTGGCGATCCCCTCGCTCTCGCACGACGCGCTGCTCGGCATTCTTGAACAGACCGAGGCGTCGTTTACCGACGTATGGTTGCTGCCGGACCTGTTTCAGTTGATGGTGTCGCCGGTGACCACGGGCGGGATTCGCGGGTTGCCGCTGATGGCCGTCAACGAGGTTCGGCTTCAGGGGCTGAGCCGCCTGACCAAGCGCTCGCTGGACCTCGCGGGCGCTATGTTCGGAATGGTCATGCTGTCGATTCCGATGATGCTGGTTGCGCTGGCCATCCGCTTGGACTCGGCCGGTCCCGTGTTCTATGTCCAGCAGCGCGTGGGCCGCGATCAGCGACGATTTCCGATCATCAAGTTTCGGACGATGCACCGCGACGCGGAGCTCAGCGGCCAGACCTGGACCGTTGCGAACGATCCAAGGATCACTCGCGTAGGCCGCGTGCTCCGGCGTTACTGGATCGATGAATTGCCACAGCTGATCAACGTAATTCGCGGGGACATGAGCCTTGTGGGCCCACGGCCGGAGCGAACTTCCTACGTGCGCCAGTTCGAGCGCGAGTATTCTCGCTATATGGTCCGTCACCGTGAGCGCGCCGGGATGACCGGCTGGGCGCAGGTCAATGGGTTGCGCGGCAATTCGTCGATCGACGAGCGCACGCGCTATGACCTGTATTACGTGGAAAACTGGTCCTTGCTGTTCGATCTCCGAATTCTGATGCGCACACTGCGAATTGTGATGCGGGGCGATGTGGCGTAGCACCCGGCGAAGGCGTCGCTTGACGCGACGACAGATGCTCGTGGGCGCCACGGCGGCCCTTGCGGCCACGGGATGCGACTTCGCCGGGTTTGGCGACGGCCAAGCTCCGGTGCAGACCGCGGAGCCTGCGCGGACCGACCCGCCGGTCGCGAGGCCCTATCTCCCGCTCGCCGTGTCGAGCTTGCCGCCGACCGTGCAACTCCCGCTCGTCGTCATTGATCTCGCCGGCAGCGGCGAGTTCGGCGATGCCGGCGACGGGCAGCCGGCCGCGCTGGCGCAGTTCCGAAGCATCGGCGGTGTGGCGGTGGATCCGCAGGGTCGGGTTTACATCTCGGACCCTCAGGCGAATCGCGTGCGGCGCATCGGCGCCGACGGCGTGATTCAGACCGTAGCGGGCACGGGCATACGGGGGTCAGCGGGTGACGGCGGCCCCGCGACGCAGGCCGAGCTCACCGAGCCGACCCGTCTGCTGGTTGACGGCGCCGGCGTCCTGCTCATCGCGGAGCTGCATCGAGTTCGACGGGTGGCGCTGGACGGCACGATTACCACGGTCATCGGCGATGGGCAGCCGGGACTCGAGGGCGACGGGGGACCGGCGAGCCTGGGCCGCCTGGCGGGCAACGCCGGCATGGCGCTGGACGGGGAGGGGACGCTGTTCATCGCGGAACGCGCGGCGCACCGCGTGCGCCGCATCGGGCCTGACGGCGTGGTGACAACCATGGCGGGCACCGGCATCCCCGGCAGCGCGGGCGACGGTGGCGCCGCCGCGAACGCGCAATTGAATCAGCCGGTCGACGTGGAAGTCGACGCCTTTGCCAACATCCTCATTGCCGAGCTTGGTGGGAATCGGATTCGTCGTGTATCCGGTCAAAGCAGCGTGGCAGCCATCCACACGCTCGCCGGGACCGGAGAGCCCGGGATGGGGGGCGACGGCGGCTCGGCGGTCGGCGCCCAGCTTCACGGGCCGCAGGCCGTGGCCGTGGATACCGATGGCAACGTGTTTGTCGCGGATTGGAACAATCGGCGCGTCCGTCGCATCGACTCCAGCGGCGGCATCAGCACGATCGCCGGTGACGTGGAACAGCCGTCGGCATCCGGACGCCTGGCCGTTGACACCAGGTTGGAGCTGCCGGCCGACGTGACGGTGACCACGCGCGGTGAATTGCTCGTGGTCGAACAGGGCACGCGCCGGCTGCGGGCGCTGGTGCCCATTGCACAGATTCCCGCCGAGCCCGAAGCGCCGGCGGCTCCGCCGTATCAGCCGCCGGCTCCATCCCAGGCGCTGCCGCCGCCGGTCGCGGCGGAGCTGATTGCCGAGGTGTTCGCGGGCCGCGGCGAACCGGGCTATGACGGCGAGCGCGGCGCGCGGGCGGACGCCCAGTTCACCACGCCTCGGGGCATCGCCGTGGACGCTGTTGGGCGCGTGCTCGTCGCCGACACGGGCAACCACCGGATCCGGCGCATTGAGCTCGACGGCTCGGTGTGGACCGTGGCCGGGAACGGCAGTCCGGGATTCTCGGGCGACGGCGGCCTGGCGACGGCGGCGCAGCTGAACCGCCCGCACCACGTCGCCGTCGACGCGCAAGGCGCGCTCTACATTGCCGACGCCGGCAACTTCCGCGTGCGGCGGGTTACGCCCGAAGGCGTGATCGGCACGATGGTCGGCGTCAGCGCTCCGGGCTCAGGCGGCGACGGCGGCCCGGCAGCCTTCGCCTCGCTCACCGAGCCGGTTGGCGTGGCGCTGGATCCGTCGGGACGGCTATACGTGGTCGACGCGCCGGATCATCGGGTGCGCCGCGTGGAACGCGACGGAACCATCGTCACGATTGCCGGCACTGGCAACTTCGGCTCGGGCGGCGACGGCGGACCGGGCACGGCGGCAGCGGTCGGCTTTCCGCAGCGCGTCGTGGTGGACGCAGCCGGCGACGTGCTGATCTCGCAGCTGCAAGCCGGCGTCGTGCGCCGATTGCGCCGCGATGGGAGCATCGACCTTGCCGCGGGCTCGTCAAACACCACCGCGCCCGACGCGGGACCGGCGGGGTCGGTCCGCATCGAGGCTCCTATTGGGATTGCGGCTGACGCCGCCGGTGGCTTCTACGTGGTCGAAAGCGGGGCGGGGACGGTGACGGCCGTTGACGGTGGAACCGCACGTGTCATCGCCGGCGACCCGACGGGATCGGGACAGCCGGGTGGGCCGGCCGCCGAGATTCCGCTGTTCACCGCCATCGACATCGCGATCGGCAACGACGGGAGCATCTATTTGCTCGAGGGACGCGGCATCGTGTGGCGCATTGCCCCGCCGGGACAGCCGCTGCCCACGGAGCCCGCGCCAACGCCGACCGGTGAGGCGGAAGCAACACCGGAGGCTGACGAGGAGGCGACGCCGACGCCGACCATCGAGGCGGCCACGAACGAGTCGGCCGCCATCGAATCCGTGACGCTGGCGCTCGATCTCGACGCGGCCCAACGACCAGTGGAGCCCACGCTGCAATTCCATCCCGGCGAGCGGGTGAGTATTTCCATCGAATTCACCGACATCGTGGGGGGGACGCGCCTCGGGATTCGCTGGAATGCGGGAGATCGCGAGATCGGCCGCTTCCTCACGGATCCGGTGGAAGCCTCGCCGCGGGCGACGTACGGCTTTTGGTTCTTCCTTCCGCCAACCGCCGCCACGGGGCAATGGAGCGTTGAGGTTCTCGTCGGTGACCGGGCCGTGAGCCGCGCGGATTTTGTCGTCGTGCCGGGCGAAGTCAGAATTCCACGAGACGGCCAATAGCGGTCGGCGGCGCCGGCCGACGAATTCTTGCGGCTCCACTGCCGATCTCTGATTCAAGACTCCGCTGCGCACGGGCATGGATAATGCCTGGGCTGAAGGTACGAGGCCCGAGGGCCGCTGCTCACGGAAGCACTGGGGAGAACCGATAGGCATGGCCGACGCCGAACCTCGTGAACCGGAGGCGCCGGAGGACAAGGCGCCGCGGGTCGACGACGACGATCGCCCGACCATTCGCGTCACCGATCGCCGTGCGGCGTCGGGCATCGAGAATCAGCCACCGACCGAGGCCGGATCGTCCGAGTCGACGACCGGCGATGCTCCCGATCTCGAGCGAAGGCATCGGGATGTGCTCAATCGACTCACGCGGGTTCAGGCCGACTTCGCCAACTACCGGCGGCGGACCGAGGCCGACGCGAAGGAGCGCACCCTATTCGCCAACATGGCGATCGCGTTTGACATCTTGCGAGTGATCGATGGCTTCGAACGCGCCTTCCAGACGCTGCCCGGCGAGCTGCGGTTGCTGAGCTGGGTGGACGGGATTGCGCTGACCCAGGCTCAGTTGCTGGGCGTGCTCGAGGCACACGGCGTCACGCCCATTGAGTGCAAACGCGGCGACTCCATCGACACCGCGATTCACGAGGTGGTGATGTCGGACGACGGCGACGGTCCGATGGCGGTGGCCGAGCAGCTGCAGCGCGGCTACCGCATGCAGGACCGGGTGTTGCGTCCGACCCTGGTCAAGGCCGCGCCGGCGGCGAGTCTGACATCGGAGTCGGAAACGGCGGCTTCGGACGACGCGCAGCCGGCCGGCGACGGCGCGGGCTAAGGGCGAACGGTGGCGCGCCAGTGAGCAGCAAGCCCGATTACTACGACGTGCTGGGGGTCGATCGAAATGCCTCCAACGATGAGATTCGCCGTGCCTTCCGCAAGCTGGCGCGGGAATACCACCCGGACGTCAGCAAAGCGCCTGACGCTGACGCCAGGTTCAAGCAGATCAACGAGGCCTACGAGGTGTTGCGCGACGCGGAGAAGCGGCAGATGTATGACCGCTTCGGTCACGCCGACGCGCGGGGCGGATTCGGGGCCGGCGTCGACGATTTCGCCGGCGTCGGCGACATCTTCGACGCGTTCTTCGGGCGCGGCACTTCGCGCACCCGACGAACGGAGCAGCGTGGGGCCGATCTCCGCGTGGTTGTGACGATGGACTTCATCGAGTCGGTGTTTGGCGCGACGAAGGTGGTCGAATACGAGCGTCACGAGCCGTGTGGCATCTGCGGGGGCGATGGCGCCGAGCCGGGCACCAAGGCGTCAACCTGCCGGATGTGCCGCGGCGCCGGCCAGGTGCAACGGACCCAGCAATCGCTCTTCGGACAGTTCGTGAATGTTGCGACGTGTCCGCGCTGCCACGGTGAGGGACGCGAGATCACAGACCCGTGCTCCCGCTGCCGTGGCCAGGGACTGGAACGCCGTGCCATGAGTCGGGAAATCGAGATTCCCGCCGGATTGGCGCCCGGCACCGAATTGCGTCTCTCGGGCGCCGGCGATCACGGGCGAAACCGCGGCACGCC
This sequence comes from Chloroflexota bacterium, assembly GCA_034421255.1. Taxonomy (GTDB): domain Bacteria; phylum Chloroflexota; class UBA11872; order UBA11872; family UBA11872; genus JAJECS01. Next base: position 9,681 of record DAOUKN010000055.1, read on the forward strand.
GGGAGATCTTTATGTGGCAATCGAGGTGGAACCCCATCCGCAGCTCGAGCGCGAGGGTGACGACATCGTGAGCGATCTCGCGCTCAACATCGCCGAAGCCGCCCTTGGGACCACCCTGGAGGTTCCGACGGTCGACGGTGAGGAATCGGTGACGGTGCCCGCCGGAACACAGCCCGGCACGGTGCTCAAGTTGCGCGGCCGGGGTGTGCCGCGGTATCGCGGATCGGGACGGGGCGATCAGCGAATCACGGTCAAGGTGGTCGTCCCCAAGAAGGTGTCGTCGGACCAGCGGGAGATGCTGGAACGGCTGCGAGAGTCGCTGCCCGCCGGTCGCGATGCCGACGGCCGAAGCTTCGTCGAGAAGGCGCGCGCCGCATTTCGGTGAGCCGGCGCTGGCTCGAGATCACGGTTCATACCGATCCCTCGGACGCCGACGACGTGCGGATGGAGCTTTCCCGGTGGGTTGGATCGGCGTTGGCGGTCGAGCAGTCGCCCGACGACGCGCAGCGGCAGGTGGCCTTGCGTGCGTACATCCCCGACGGCCCGGCGTGCCAGTCGACGCGTGCGGCGATTGAGCGCGCGCTGTGGCACCTCGGCGCCACCGGCGCCTCGACGCTGCGAACGCCGCAAATCCGGTGGGTGAAGCCCGAGGAATACTTGAACGAATGGCGAGCGTTCTACCGTCCATTTCCCATCGGCCGCGGCTTCGTGATCGCGCCCTCGTGGATGGACGCGCCGGACGGCGACCGCCGCGTGATACGGCTTGATCCCGGCATGGCGTTCGGCACCGGGCTGCATCCGACCACGCAACTCGCCGTGGAGGTCCTCGAAGAAGCGGTTGGCCCCGGGCACGACGTGATCGACGTGGGCACGGGCTCGGGAGTCCTGGCCATCGTCGCGGCATTGCGCGGCGCTCGACGCGTGCGCGCCGTCGACACCGATGCGGATGCCGTGCGGACGGCACGGGCGAACGTGGCGCAGAACGCCTGTGACGACCGCGTGTCGGTGATGGAGGGACGGCTGCCGCTGTGCGCCCCCGATCCAGCCGACGTCCTGGTGGCCAATATCGTGGCGGATACACACCTGCGCAGCCTCGACCACTACCACGCCGCCGTGCGCCCCGGGGGTCGCGTGATCCTGGGCGGCGTCACGGAGACCAGGAGCGGTGAGATGCGGGCGGCGGTGGCCGACCATGGATTGACTGTCGACAGCGTCTTGCGCCGGGATGGATGGGAATGCCTTAACCTCAGCGTGCCGCCGCCCGGAGAACCAGCAGCATGACGGCAAACGCAAGAGGCTTGGAAGACGCGGTTGCCGACTGCTTGTTCTGCAAGATCGTGGCGGGCGACATCCCTTCGGACCAGGTCTATGCGGACGATGCGGTGGTTGCGTTTCGAGACATCGCGCCCCAGGCCCCGGTGCATGTCCTGGTCGTGCCGCGCCGGCACGTGTCGAATCTTGACGGCTTGCGGGACGATCCCGCCCTGGCGGGACGCCTGCTCACCGCCGCCGCGCACGTGGCGCGGACGGAGGGCGTGCATAGGTCCGGGTATCGAGTGGCAGTGAATCACGGACGTCACGGGGCGCAGAGCGTGGACCACGTCCACCTGCACGTGCTGGGTGGCCGTCAGTTGCGCGGAGAGCTTGGGTAGCTGCGCGCGCATCTCGCGTCCAAACGGTGTTGGCCTTGGGTGCGCCGGACGATTGACGGCCCCTCGACGCATGCTAAGCTAAAGATGTCGTGCGGGGATTTTGCGCCCGGCTTGCGCTAGGGCGAATAGAATAGGTCTTTCACCCAGGCGGTTTCCAGGCCGCTCTGGGTGTTTTGTGCTGTTTTCAAAGATTCCCAATTCGGGGTGTTGGATTTGCGACTGACAAGGCGAGGCCATTAGCGCACGCTGGACGATTGCGTCTGATGGGACGTGGGAGGCGACCCTGCTCCGCGAGCGCGCATCAAGGCCCGGTGTGCGCCTGTTCGTCTCGAACCTGGGCCGGCGGGATCCACGACGGTATATGTCCGGCGCGTTTGCCGGACCTGAGAAGCTGAGGCTCCATGGCTAACAACGGTGCGGCATCGCAGGTAGAGGCCCGGTACTACGGCAAGGCTCGAAGCCTGATTGATCCGCCGAACCTCATCGACCTGCAGGTCGAGTCGTTCAATCGGTTCAAAGATGAATACCTGCGGGAGCTGTTCGCCGAGATTTCGCCCATTCAGGACTTCACCGGGCGCAACCTCGAGCTGCACTTCGAGGTGCCGGATGAGCCGTTCGACACGCCCGCCTATTCCGAAGAGGAGTGCCGCGAGGCCGACCGCACCTACCAGGCGCCGCTGCGCGTCAAGGCGCGGCTGCACAACAAGCAAACCGACGAAATCAAGGAAATGACCGTCTACATGGGCGACTTCCCGCTCATGACCAGCCAGGGCACGTTCATCTACAACGGCGCCGAGCGCGTCGTGGTGAGCCAGCTTGTGCGCTCGCCCGGCGTGTACTTCTCGGCGGAAGACGACCCGGCGACGGGGCGGCGTCGATTCGGCGCCAAGCTGATCCCGAAGCGGGGCGCCTGGCTCGAATTCGAAACCGCGAGCCAGAACCTGATCGGGGTGAAGATCGACCGCAAGCGTCGCATTCCGGTGACCACATTCCTGCGCGCAATCTCGCCCGAGTGGGGCGCGGACGACGTGCTGCTGGACCTGTTCACCGATATCGACACGGACCCGGATCACCCGTTTATTCGGTCCACCATCGGCGACGCCACCACCCGGCGCGATTCCGCCTTGAGTCACGAAGACGGCCTCATCGAGCTCTACCACCGACTGCGACCCGGCGACCCGGCGACCGTGGACAACGCCCGCTCGCTCATCGAGCAGACGTTCTTCACCATTCGCCGCTACGACCTCGGCCCCGTAGGGCGATACAAGCTCAACAAGCGGCTGGGCGCCGATCCCGAAGACGTCACGCGCACGCTGCGGCCGGAGGATTTGCTGGCGATCGTGCGCGAGATCGTCCGTCTCAACGTGGTGCAGGGTCAGCCCGACCACATCGACCACCTCGGCAACCGGCGCGTCCGCGCGGTCGGCGAGTTGCTGGCGGAGCAGTTCCGGATCGGGCTGCTGCGGATGGAGCGCGTGATCAAGGAACGGATGAGCATTCAGGACGCCGCCGAGGCAACGCCCTCGGGGCTCATCAACACACGGCCCGTGACCGCCGCGATCAAGGAGTTCTTCGGCGGCAGTCAGCTGTCCCAGTTCATGGACCAGGCCAATCCGCTGGCCGAGCTGGGGCACAAGCGGCGCCTCAGCGCCATGGGACCCGGCGGGCTCTCGCGCGAGCGCGCTGGATTCGACGTGCGGGACGTTCACTACAGCCATTACGGCCGCGTGTGTCCGATCGAAACGCCGGAGGGCCCGAGCATCGGCTTGATCAATACCCTGGCCACGTTCGCCAAAGTGAATCCGTATGGGTTCATCGAAACGCCCTACCGCCGGGTGGCCCACAGCGTGCCGGCGTCGGATGCGGCGGCGCTTGGCGGCCGAATTGCCACCGAGCCGATTCACGCACCGGGCGGTGACGACGTGCTGGTGGCCGCCGGCGAGGAGATCACGCCCGAGGCGGCGGCCACGCTGGCCGCCGCGAACGGCGACGCCGAGATTGCGGTGCGCCCGTGGGTCACGGATGAGATCGAGTACATGACCGCGGACGCTGAGGAGCAGTTCACGATTGCCCAGGCGAACGCGGCGTTGAAGCCGAACGGTGAGTTTGCGGCCGACCGCGTATCCGTGCGCCATGGGGCGCAGATCCACGAATCTCCGGTGGTCGAGGTCGAGTTCATCGACGCCTCGCCGCAGCAGATCGTGAGCGTGCCCGCCGCCATGATTCCGTTCCTGGAGCACGACGACGCCAACCGC
>DAOUKN010000056.1:0-9155 GCA_034421255.1 Chloroflexota bacterium
TTGCTGAATCCTGTCATGGGATCGCCATGCGCGAGGTCGAGAAGCTGGTCCAGAATGGGCAAGCCAGCATCGACCCAGAGACGATTAGAGTGTTCAGAGCAGGTCTCAGCAGCGAGGAGCGTCATGAGACCCAAGCGGGACTCAAGAGTGGCGCGGTGCGGCTCGCCTTTACCACCAACGCTCTTGAACTTGGGATAGATATCGGCGGTCTTGACGGGGTAATCCTGGCCGGGTTTCCCGACAGCATGATGTCGGCGTGGCAGCGAATCGGGCGCGCTGGCCGGCAATGGGACGCTGACGCGTTCGTGCTCTACTACGCCCGCAACAATCCGTTGGACCGTTTCTATGCGTCAAACCTGGGCACTTTCCTCGAGAAGCCGCTCGATGATTTAGTGGTGAACCCAGACAACGAGGACCTCGTTGAGAAGCACGTCCCTTCGCTACTGTTTGAGACGCCTTGCACCGATCTCACGACGGAGATTCTTGGACCAGGGTTGGCTGGGGTGGCCGCCAAGAAGCTGGCCTCCGGTGCACGGGCTGTCACCGGAGGGCATTTCCGACCGCATGCGGCTGTGAATCTACGTGGCTTCGGCGGCGGCACGTACGTGCTGAAAGACGGGTCACGGGAAATCGGGACGCTCTCTGCTCAGCAGCAGTTCCATGAGGCCCAGCACCGGGCGGTCTATATGCATGGCGGGCGGACCTATCGTGTGGAAGAGATTGCCTACACGGGGAGCGGCGGCGAGATCAGGCTCGGTCATGCAGAGCCATACTTGCGAACGAACACCTTTGCTTTCAGAACGCTAACCGAGCGCGAGGTTTACGACGCGCGACAGTGGGCGAATGGTGATGTCACCGTCAGCGCCTATTACGGGAAGGTCCTCAGTGTTGAGGCGCTCACGGCAGTAGAGATAGTCGACGAGCGTAACGGCAACGTTCAGGACAGCTGGAAGCCGGAGGTCAATTCGGCGCAATTTGATAACGCGCACGCGTTCTGGCTCCATCAAGAAAATGCGACTGATGAGGCAGCGGAAGGGGTGGCAGCGCTTCAGCATCTCCTGCGAATCGGTGCTCTCTTTTCCGTCCCCCTTGATGCACACGACATATTTCCGCAGGCAGTCGTGGGAGAGCAGAAGGCCTACATCGTCGAAAGCTATCCCGGCGGCATCGGAATCGCCCGCAAGGCACTCGATCGATGGCGGACTATGCTTGAAGTGGGCATTCGAGTAGCCGAGGCGTGCGAGTGTTCTCGTGGTTGTCCAAATTGCATCGTCCCCCCGCGATCGCGGGAAGATCTCAGCAAGACCGCAGGCATCGGCCTAGCCCGAACCTTGTTGAGCGTCACTGAGCGCACCCATGACTTCAAGTTCGTGAACGGGCTATGGGAACCAACCGGTGCAATTCGAACCTGAAGCGGAATGCACGATCTCGACCGCTACCGATCCGCCCATTGCGGCGACGTGATGGTCACGATTTCGCTGGCCTTGGGCGCAATTGGACTGGTGACCGACGGCGGCCCGCCCGACTGTCAGCCTTCCAGCAGCCGGCCGCGGATCCGCAGGAACCAGAACACGAAAAACGCCGTAATCAGCAGGATCATCACGGCGGATGCGGCCGAGATGCCGAAGTTGAAGCCGATGAACGCCTCGCGATAGGTCAGCAGCGGCAGCACCATCGTCGTGTCGCCGGGGCCGCCGCCGGTCGTCAGGAATGGCAGGTCCCAGTTGCGGAACGTGTAGATCGTGTCCAGCAGCAGGATCGTGAGAATCGTGGGCCCCATGGCTGGCAGCGTGATGTGGCGAAATCGCCGCCAGCGCCCGGCGCCGTCAACCGAGGCCGCTTCGTAGTGGTCCTTGGGAATGCTCTGCAGGCCGGCCAGCCACATGATCATCGTCAGCGGATAGCCGCCCCAGCCGTTAGTGGCGATCAGCGCCGGCATGGCCAGCTTGAAGTCGCCAAACCACTCTGGCGGCGGGCAGCACTCCACGATGCCGAGGGTCCGCAACATGCTGTTGAACCCACCGCGATGGTCGAGCAGCAGCACCCAGGTGATGGCGACGACCGCGGGGATGATGAGCCAGGGCGTAATGAAGATGGCGCGAAAGAACGTCCGCAGCGACCCGCGCATGCGTGACGTGAGCAACAGCGCCAGGCCGCCGCCCACGATCTGATGAATGATCAGGCTGGCGACGACGAAGATGATCGAGTTCGCCAGCGCGATCCAAAACAGCTCTTTCTGAAACAGATCGGCGTAGTTCTCGAAACCGACGAATCGTTCCCCGACGCGCGAGAACAAGTCTTGAAACAAGCTCATGTGAACCATGCGGCCCATGGGAAAGACCATCAGGGCCGCCATCACGAGCACTGCCGGGGCGACGAACGCATAGGGAAGCAGCGCCCGCCGCATTGACCCGCGACGCTTTGAGCCCGCGCCGCTCGATGCGCGCGACGTTGACGGGGATACCGAGTCGGCCATTGCGAAGGCTAAGTCCTAAGCGCTCTCGCGCGCGACTCCCTTGGGGAACGCGGGACGAAGCCCGCGCCCCCAAGGGCCGCGCTCGCCACGAAAGCGAGCGGACGGCCTAGCCGCTTACCGATTCGTTCCATTCCGTCTCGGTGCGGTCCAGGACCTCCTGATAGGAGGCGGTCCCGTTGATGGCGTCGTGGATGTGCCCGACCAAGATCAGGCGCTCATCGCCCAGGCCCTCGGAGCCCTGCGCGCCCTCGAACGTGGCCCACTTGACCGCCTCGCTGACAAGACCGCTCATCTTGCCCTCCGAGTAGGTGGGCGTCGCGTTCTTGTTCGCGGGAACCTGGTTGCCGAGCCCCGCGAGCAGCGAATTGCCCTCGACGCCGGCGATCCATGCCAGGAAGTCGAAGGTCTCCTGCGGGTACTCCGTGCGGTCGGCGATGCTGTTGCGCCAGCCGAAGGTGAAGCCCGACCGCCTTGCGGGGCCCTCCAGCGGCGGACCAACGAAGAAACTGAGATCTTCGCGCTCCAGATAGCCGTTGAAGTGCGCCGAGTTGTCATAAAACATGCCGCTCAAGCCTGAGCCGAAGTTCTCGATCAGCGTTTGCTCGGTGCCGTTCAGGCTTCCAGGGGCGACCATGCCTTCCTTGAGCTCCATGTCGAGCACGTAGCTCAGCGCCGCCAGGCCTTCCGAGGAATTGGCCTCGAAGGTGAGGTCGTCGTCGTTCTCAACCTCTCCGCCCGCCTGCCAGATCTGCGGGTACAGGTGGCTGTAGACCTGCGGATTCTCCAGGCTCCAGGCGTGCGAGATGCCGTACTGGCCGGCGTCCGGATTCGTGATCTGCTTGCCGATCTCGATGTGCTCGTCCCAGTTGTCCGGTGGCCCGTCCACGCCGGCGGCCTCGAACGTGCCCTCGTTGTAGTGGGTGAGCCCAGTGATCGTGGACATCGGGACGACGACGATCTCGTTCCCGATCCGGTTCTTGAGCGGCTCGGCATAGTCCGACCAGTCGAAGTTTGCCGCGTTGGCCATGCTCTCGACTTCGCGAATCATGCCCTGGTCCCAGAAGTCACCGATCTGCCAGAAGCCGATTTGGATGGCGTCCGGCAGGGCTCCGGCGGCGTGCAGGGTGATCATCTTGTCCTGGGCCTGTGAAAAGCCAAGATTCTGGGGCTCCACATGGATGTGGGGCATGGCCGCGTGGAAGGCGTCCAAGATCTCTGCGGCCGGGCCCTCTCCGACCTCGGAGAATGCCCAGTTCAGGTATTCGATCGTGACCGTTTCCCGCTCGCCGCTGTCCATGGCGGTCTCGGTCATGGCTTCGGGCTCGGCCTCGTCCTCGCCACAGGCCGCGAGCACTGATGCCGCCGCGACACTTACCGTCACGCCAAAGCCTGCAGCAAGCAACGATCGCCGGCTGAATTTGCGTGGACTCATACACACCTCCTGTCCAACGTGGTTTCGGGCGCTCGGCCCGCGGAGCCGAGCACCGCAGTCGATCAACGTTCCCCGATACGCCACCTCCTCACGTGCACGGTTACTGCTTGACGGCCCCGAGGGTCAGTCCCGACACCAGGTACCGCTGCGCCAGGGCGTAGAGCACGAGCAGCGGAATGCTGGCGATGACGGACGCGGCCAGCATCTGATGCCAGTCCACGTTTTGCTGTCCAATGAGCGTGACGATGCCAAGCGGAATGGTGCGCATGTCGTCGGACACCGTCAGCTGCACGGCGAACAGCAAATCCTGGAACGAGAGAATGAAGGCAAAGACCCCGGTCGCGACGATTCCCGGCAAGGCCAGGGGGCGCATGATCGTCCAGAGCATGCGCAGCCGGCCTGCCCCGTCGATGAACGCGGACTCTTCCAGCTCGATCGGAATGGTGGCGAAATAGGTCGTCAACATGAGGATGGCCAGCGGCAGGGCAAACGCGGCGTAGGTGATGATCAGCGCCAGGTGGGTGTCGTAGAGCCCGAACTGCCGCACCAGCGCGAAGAACGGGATGATCATGGCCACCGGTGGGATCTGCTGCGTGCCCACCACGAAAAACTCCAGCAGTCGCTTGCCGCGAAAGGCAAAGCGCGAAATGCCGTAGGCGGCGAGCGCGCCAAGAGTAATGGCGAGCAGGGTGGTGGCGCCGGCCACGAAATAGCTATTCAGGAATATTCGAAGCCACAGGCCTTTGCCGAAGACCTTGCCGTAGGCCTCGAGCGTCGGCGTCGGCGGCAACCATTCGGCGGGATGCTTGAAGATCTCGCCGTTGGGCCGCACGGAGTTGGTCACCAGCCAGAAGATCGGATAGAGCACGACGGCGGCCAGGACGAGAAGAATCAGACCGCGGATCACGGCTTCCGGATGCAACGGCCAACGGCGCAGCAACGCCCGACCACCCACCGGCGCAAGGCCGGCGCTGGATTGTCGCGCGGCTGCGTTGCGGATCAGGAACCCTCTCGGTCACGGGAACTCGCTGCCGAGCTCCCAGACCAGTCCCGCTGGCAGACGGCGCGAGTATACGCCGGGTACCAACTAGCTGCGAACGAACAGCTCTGGGCCGAAACTGAGGCCCCGTACAATGCGGACCTGCCGTACTGCGGGCACATCCGAGGAGTCGCCCTTTGGCGCGCAAGGTCAGCGTCGGAGTCTTGGGCATTGGGACGGTCGCCGAGCTTTTCTACCTGGAAGCCATCGTCAAGCATGGTGATCGCGCCGAGTTGACGGCGCTCTGCGACGTCGTGCCGGGCCGAGCCCAGGCCGCCGCCGACAAGTGGGGCGCCAAGGCCGCGTTCACGGACCTGGGTGAGATGCTCGCGTCGACGGACGTCGAAGCGGTGCTGGTGCTGACCAAGCACAGCCAGCACTACGAGCACGCCAGGCAGGTGCTCGAAGCCGGCAGGCATCTCGGCATTGAAAAGCCCATCGCGGCCACGTTCGAGCAGGCGACGGAGATCGTTGAGCTTGCCGAAGCGCGGGGGCTCAAGCTGGCGGCGGCGCCGGCCATGGCCTTCGAGCCGGTGGCGCGGCGCGCCGAAGCCCTGATCGCCGGAGGCGCCATCGGCCGGGTGGCCGCGGTGCGCACGCACATGACCGCCAATCCCGCCGACCGGGAAACCGAGTGGCGACGGATCGGTCCCAACCTGGCCCGGATCGATACGCCCCCCACCGATCAGACCTGGATGTACCAGGCCGGCGAGGGCGGCCCGCTCTTCGACCTGACGCCCTATCAGCTCATACCGCCCACGCGGCTCCTGGGCCCGATCAAGCGCGTCGGTGCGCTGGCCGGCATCGCCGTGCCCGAGCGAGTCTCCGGGAGCGGCCCGACCAGCGGGGAGCGGTTCGCCACGACGGCGCCTGACAACGTGGTGATGCTGCTCGACTGGGGCGACGACCGGTTCGGCATGGTCTACTCGGGATATCTGCCGGCAAACTTCCGCGGACCGCATACCGAGTACTACGGCGATGCGGGGGTTCTCGCCGTGAACGGCGGCACGGGCGTCGACAACATCGAGCTTTATCGCACCGTCTCCGGTGGCCGCGAGAGCCGCTGGGAGGCCGTGGGTGAGCCGAACGACGGTTGGGACGTCGTGGACCGCGCGGGCGCGATCACGCACCTGGTGGACTGCATTGCGGATGACGCCGAGGTGCAGCTCTCCGCCCGTCAGGCGCTGCATATCCTCGAGACGATCGACCTGGTGCACAAGTCGAGCGCCGGCGGCCAATTCCTACCGACGACCACGACGTTCGAGGTGCCGGGGGCTCCTCCCGCCTAGGCTGCCGAGCCCAACGATTTGGCGCTACGCGGGCGAGTCGTCGCGGACATACACCGAGACGTGGTTGGCGCTGGAGGCGTCGAACGGCGACCGGTTCCAATCCGACCAGCGCGCGTGCAACCGCATGCCGGCGAGCTGGGCCATCAGGTCGAGCTCCGACGGCCAGGCATAGCGGAGCTTTATCGGGCGCATGTCGATCGAGCCATCGGACAAGTAGACGACCTGGCTGGTCACTTGCTGGGCGACCGGATCATGTCGTGAGAGGTCCATTCGTACGCCATCGACGTCAATCCCAGCCACGCTGATCGACTGGTTACGTTGAAACCGCGTGAGGTCCGGCACGAACGCTTCGATCACGAACGCGCCGTCCGGCTTGAGACGTTGCGCCACGTTGCCGAAGCACCGCACCTGGCTTTCCTGGTCCAGTAATACGAAGAGCGTGTTGAAGACGACGAAGACGAGGTCGAACGGTCCCGGGCGACCGACATCGGCAAAGTCGCCCAGGGTGACCGGAATGGCCGCGCCGCCCGGCTTTTCTCGCAGCTTGGCCACCATGGACTCCGACGCGTCGATGCCCTCGACGGCCACGCCGGCCGCCGCCAGGGGCATAGCAACACGACCCGTCCCGATCCCCAACTCGAGCGCACGGCCTCCCTCAGCCAGGTCCGCGAGCACTGCGACTGCCGTGGGATCGGCTCCCGCATGGAGGTCGTCATATACCTCGGCCCACTGCTCGCCATAGGTGGCCGGGTCGATCGCTTTGTCTGGCATGACTGTCCGCGATTATGCGGCACTCCCGAACGGCGGCCACGTCCGTGGGGTGCATCTGCCATGCTTGGTTCAGCGAACCGAGGAGCACCGCCATGGCGCCAGACACCACTCCGCAGCGGCCCAGCGACGCGCCACCCGTGCTGTGCGACGGGCCGGTCATCGACCTTCTGGGCGGCAATCTAGGCTCCGTCATCCCCCCGAGTCACGCGCCGGCGGCTTACGGCGACCACGTCAGGCAGGGCGGCGTGAATGTCATCCACGTCACCCTCGCGCTTTACGCGCGAGATATCGAACATCAGCTTGACGACTTCTTCGACGCCTTCAATCTCTGCGACCAGATGGGCCATAAGCTCATGCTCATCGAGCGAACGGCCGACATCCACGAGTGCCATGCCTCGGGGAAGCTGGGGCTCATCCTTGGATTTCAGGGCCTGGACGTTCTCCGTCACAACACCCAGTTCATTCCCATCTTTCATCGGCTTGGCCTGCGGGTGGCCGCTCTCACGTACAACGAAGCCAATCAGCTGGGCGCCGGCTGCCTCGAGCCAAGGGACGACGGTCTGACGCTGCTGGGCATCCGCATGGTGCGCGAGCTGCGGCGCGCGGGGATCGCGCTCGATCTGTCGCACGCGGGCATCCAGACATCGCTCGATGCCATCGAGCGATACGACGGCCCGGTGATGTTCACGCACTCGAACGCCCATGCCGTCACGCCCAATCCGCGCAACCTGACCGACGACCAGATACGCTCCGCGGCCGCGACGGGCGGCGTCGTCGGCCTGGCGTCCTATGCCCCCTTCTGCCACCAGGAGGACAAAGACACCCTGGACCTGGAGGACTTCTTCCGGCACATCGACTACGTCTGCGAGCTCGTCGGGCCGGAGCACGCGGCCATCGGCTCGGACATCACGCCGCAATCAAAGGTGAAGTGGGAAAACGCCACCAAGCGCATGTACCCCGACATGGTGGGGCGTTACGTGCTGGAGACCGAGTACGTGGAGGGGCTCCACAAACACGCCGAGTTTCCGGCCATCCCCGAGGGCCTGCGGAAGCGTGGATACGCGGCGAGTGAGATTCGAGGAATCCTGGGAGGAAACGCCGCCCGTGTCTTCGAGCGGATCTGGGGCTAGTCCCCCGACGGCAGCCGGGTTCTAGGGTCCAAAGCCAGTCCCGTGCTGCTCAACCACTCGCGCGCCCTGGAGCTGATGGGTCGGGACGGCGTCGACGTCCTCGTCCTCACGCAGCCCAACAATTTCCTCTATTTCTCGGATTTCACGCAGGTCAACTCGTTCTCGTTCATCGATCGCCCGGCCATCTGCCTGTTCTTCGCCGATCCCGCGATAGAGACGGTCGCGATCATTCCGCGCTGGAATTACGAAGCGTTCGTTAGAGCGAGTTGGATCACCGACGTCGTCGTCTACGCCGAGCACGCCGCCCCAGGCAGCTGCGCCGAGGCCGGTGGTTGGCGGCGGGCGCTGCGGACCGCGCTCACCGATCGCACCGACGCGCGGACGGTGGGCGTGGAAGAGAAGGCGATCCCCAAGTGGATCTTGGACGAGGTGACGGCGGCCTGCGCCGACCGCACGGTGCGCGACTGCAGCGAGCTGATCCGGCGCATTCGCGCCGTCAAGACTGCCGATGAGCTTGGGCATCTGCGCGCGGCTGCGCGCGTGCTCGACACCGCCTCCGGCGACATGCTTGCGGCTGCTCATTCTGGGGTGTCCGAGGCCGAGTTGGCGGCGGCGTTTCGCACCAGCGTCGGCCGCCAGGGCGCTGAGGGCATCAAGAACTTCGTGCTGGGATTTGGCCCGGAGAGCATCATCACGCACAAGCTGCCCGGAAGCCGCCGGCTCGCCGAGGGCGACCTGATCCGCTTCGATTTGGGCGCGCTGGTCCACGGCTACCACTCCGACAACGCGCGCTCGTACGTGTGGGGAACTCCAAGCGCCGCCCAGGAGCGGCGCTATGCCGCCGTGATGAACGGCCAGACCCAGGGCGAGTCCCTGCTGCGGCCCGGCGTGACCGCGGGCGAGATCTACGCGGCCACGGTGGACGGCCTGCGGCGGTCGCTGCCCGATGCGCGCCTGGAGCACGTGGGGCACGGCATCGGCGTGGAGCACCACGAAAGCCCGGCGCTCATCCACGGCA
>DAOUKN010000057.1:0-4031 GCA_034421255.1 Chloroflexota bacterium
CAGCTCGTCCGCGCGCGCGGCGCTCTATGACGCGCGCGGTCGCCGGGTGCGCAAGACTGCCGCGAAGATTGAGCACCGGTTCCTTTCGACCACCGACGGCGGCGTTACCGCGGACGCCGAGGCGCTGAGCGACCGTGTGATCGAAGCCATCGACGAAACCATGGCGCGGGCCGACGAGCGAGGCAGCGATGTCGCGGCGGTCGGATGCAGCGTGTTCGCGTCGAGCGTTGTCGGCGTGGACGCGGCGGGTGCGGCGCTCACGCCGGTCTACACCTACGCAGACGTCCGAAATGCCGCCGACGCGGCCGCGCTGCGGCAGGAGTGGGACGCGGCGGCGCTCTATGACCGCACCGGGTGCCCGCTGCATGCCAGCTATCTGGCGCCGCGATTCCGCTGGCTGGCGCGCACGCAGCCGGAGATTCTGGCGAGCGTTGATCGCTGGGTGTCCTTCGGTGAATACCTCTACGGCCGACTCTTTGATCGGGCATGCGGATTGGGAGTGTCGGCGGCTGCGTGGTCGGGTTTGCTCGATCGGCGAACGATGGGCTGGGATCGGACGACCCTGGACGCCCTGGGGCTGACGGCGGAAGTGCTCGGGCAAATCGATACGGACAACGCTCCCGTGCGTGGCCTCGATGCCAGGTGGGCGAATCGGTGGCCGGCCCTTTCCGACGCGGCGTGGTTCCCGCCGGTGGCCGACGGTGTGGCGAGCAACGTGGGGACCGCGGAAACGGACGCGCCGGCGGTGGTTGTCAACCTGGGCACCAGCGCGGCGGTGCGGGCGATCGTGCCGGGACCGGTCGCGGAGGTGCCGCCGGGCCTGTGGGAATACCGCATCGCGCCGGGCCGATCACTGTTGGGAGGCGCGCTGACCGACGGCGGCAACATGGTGCGCTGGGTGGCCGAGCTCACCGGCTTGGGTCCCTCGAAGGGCTGGGACGCGCTGGTCGACGACTTGCGGCCCGACGACCACGGCGTGACCTTGTTGCCGTTTCTGAGCGGCGAGCGAAGTCCGGGGTGGGACGACCAGGCGCGGGCGACCATCCACGGCCTGCGCCGGAGCACGCGAGCGGAGGACCTGCTGCTGGCGGGCATGGAGGCGGTGACCTATCGCCTCACGCGAATCTACGACCTGCTCGCCGACGAGTTGCCGTCGTCGCACTCGGTCACGCTGTCGGGCGGTGGATTCCGACGGTCGAAGGTTTGGGGGCAGATGGTGGCCGACGCTTTCGGGCGGCCCGCGACACGGTCGGCGGCGGTCGAAGCCACCAGCCGCGGCGCGGCGCTGTGGGCGCTGGTTCACCTCGGCGCCATCGAGTCACCGGCCGCGGTAGATCAGCTCGGCGGCGACACGCTCGAGCCCAATCCGGCCCGTGGGGCGGTCTATCGCGCGGCGATGGCGCGGCAGGAGCGGCTCTATGGGCGGATGATGGGCGCGGGTGATCTGTAGAGAGGCGAATAGCCGCGATTCGGGCGGAGGTCGGCCCAACTTGGGTCGAGGGCGATTGGGTCAAATCAATGTCATTTCGAGCGGAGCGAGAAATCTAAGGAGCCGGGAGAAGGCACAGCGTTCTTAGATTCCTCACTGCGTTCGGAATGACGGATGGCTGCGCTCGCAATGACGGACCATCAACGTGGCGCCGCGCTGCTTGCGTATCCTTAGAGGCGGGTCCCATCCGGCGATTGCGCCGGAACGCTAGGAGGCGGACATGCGCGTTGCCGTCGGCGTGGATCACCGTGGGTTTGCGGTCAAGGACGAGCTGATCGGCCTGCTGGTGGACGCCGGCCATGAGGTGCTGGACCTCGGCACGGACTCCGACGATTCGGTCGACTATCCCGACTTCGCGGCGGCCGTGGGACAGGCCATCGTGGACGGCGAGGCCGACCGCGGCGTCGTGGTTTGCGGCAGCGGCGTCGGGGCCTGCGTGGCGGCCAACAAGATTGCCGGCGTGCGCGCGGCGACGTGCCACGACACCTACTCGGCGCATCAGGGCGTCGAGCACGACGACATGAACCTGCTCTGCCTGGGCTCGGCGATCGTGGGCATGTCGCTGATCGCCGAAATCGTGGCGTCGTTTCTCAGCGCCGAATTCTCCGACTCGGAGGAACGCTATGTGCGCCGGCTGCGCAAGGTGCAGGCGCTCGAGCGCGGTGAGCCGCTGTCGCCGTAGCCCGATCTACACAGCCACGCCGATGGCCGCTGCTACGCTGCCCACGGAACCAGGTGGTCCCATTCGCAGTGGATCGTCGGGCCTCGACTTCCCCTGCGGTGTGCGCGGACAAAGGAGTCGCTGTTGATGATGCGTAACCCGCTGCAGGAGCTCGTCGACCAGGGCCAGAGTGTCTGGCTGGACTACCTGAGCCGCGATCTGATCCGGTCGGGACGCCTCGAAGAGATGATTGCGACCGACGGGCTGCGCGGCATCACCTCGAACCCGACGATCTTCCACGGCGCCATCTCCGGCAGCGATACCTACGACGACGAAATCGCGTCACTCTTCGCCGGCGGCCAGGACGCCGAGGAGACCTTCGAGACGCTGGCGATCGCGGACATCCGGGCCGCCTGCGACATCCTGCTGCGGGTTTACGAGTCGACGCAGGGTCGCGACGGCTTTGTGAGCCTCGAGGTTTCGCCGCACCTGGCGCGCGACACCGACGGGACCGTGGCGGCGGCGCGGCGGCTCGCAGACCGGGTCGACTACCGCAACCTGATGATCAAGGTGCCGGCCACGCGCGAGGGGCTGCCGGCTATCGAGACGCTGCTGGGCGAGGGGATCAACGTCAACATCACGCTGATATTCGCGCAGGAGGTCTATCGCGCGGTCGCGGAGTCGTATCTGAACGCGCTCGAAGCGCGCGCCGCGCGCGGCGAATCGCTCGACGCCGTGGCATCGGTGGCGAGCACCTTCGTCAGCCGCATCGACACGGCCGTCGACGACCAGCTCGAAGCGCTGGCGGCCAGCCGGCCCGACGCGGCGAAGGAAGCCCGCGACCTGCTGGGGCAAGCGGCCATCGCAAACTCAAAGGCCGTCTACCGGATCTTCGAGGAGGTCTTCGGCGACGATCGATTCCAGCGGTTGGCGGCTCGCGGGGCGCGCCGGCAACGACCGCTGTGGGCCAGCACCAGCACCAAGAACCCGGCCTATCCGCCCACGCGATACGTGGACGAGCTGATCGGACCGGACACCGTCAACACGATGCCCGAGAACACCATGACCGCATTCCGCGATACGGGCGAGGTGCAGGAGACGGTCCGCGCCGACATGGACTTCTGGGACGAGGTGCTCGAACGGCTCCAGCGGCTGGGCATCGACCTGGTCGCGGTGATGGATCAACTGGAGGACGAGGGCGTCCAGAAGTTTGTCGATTCCCACGACGAGCTCTTGGCCGATCTGGACGCGAAGGCAGCCGCGCTGCGCGCCTGATCATGTCCTCCATGCCCCGGCTGGCGATGCGCGCCACGACCTTGAACATCTCCGATGCCGAGGCTCGGGCGGGCGCGGAACGGTTGGTGCCGCGGTTGTCGGATGAGGACGCGTCGCTCTGGTCTACCGACCCCGGGCAGCGAGCCGAGATTGCCAATCTGCTGGGCTGGATTCGCATCGCGGAGCGGCTTGAGCCGGAGGCCGACGCCATTTCAGCGTGGGCGGCCGAAGCCTCCGCCGACATTGACGACGTGGTGTTGCTGGGCATGGGCGGGAGCAGCCTGGCGCCGGAGGTGATGGCGGCGATGCTCCCGGCGGCCGCGGAGCGGCCACGCCTGACGGTGCTCGACTCCACCGACCCGGCGACCGTGCGGCGCGTGAGCGCGGCAGTCGATCTGGCACGCACGCTATTCGTCGTGGCGAGCAAGTCCGGCGGCACCCTGGAAACGGCGACGCTCTACGCGACGTTCCGGGCGCATTACGCCGAGCACGGAGTCCCCGACGCCGGATCGCACTTCATTGCGATCACCGATCCCGGAACCTCGCTGGCCCAGCGGGCGGCGGACGAGGGATTTGCCCGCACCTTTCTGAATGATCCGCGGATCG
>DAOUKN010000058.1:0-3927 GCA_034421255.1 Chloroflexota bacterium
GAACCTTGGCCGACTCCAACGCCGACCGAGCGGTTTTCCGCATGTCGTCGGAGATCAGGGGGCACAGCGGCGGCCAGAGTTCGATCGCTCCGAAATCCGCCGCGGTCACATCCGCGAGCGCCTCGGTGAGCGAGGTGGCCGGGGCTTCACCCCACATGCTCGTCGCAATGGAAAACCGCGGATGTCGTTGGCTCTGGTGCATGGGATGGATTCTTGAAGACTTCGTTGAAGTTATAGCAACAAACCCGAGCCTCGGGGGTTTCTAGCGAGACAAACGTTGTCAAGAGATGAACAACGTTTAAGTTGCGCTTGGCTCATCGATACATGGCGTTCATTGCAGCTCGCGCGGCTCGCGAGTCGACTGCCCTTGGTCGCGCCTGCGCCTGGCGACCGCCAGTCGCCAAAGACGCTCCAATGCCAGCGCCGGCGAACCTCGACTGCCGGCGGCCGATCCCACGGGTGCGGTGGCGACAACGCCGATCACGCGCCGCGCGTATCATCCCAGCGCGGTGGTGCGCTGAGGGAGAGCCAACGGATGCTCCGCGAGCCCTGGCAGGCGGCGGTTACGCCACCGGTGCGCCGCGCCTCTGGCATAGGCCAAGGACCGGGCGCCGCCCGGGCCGGTTCCGTCACCCCGCCGCCGGGCAAAGGGTTCAGCGCAGCCGACGGTCGCTTGATGCGACATTGGATGCGGTCGGTAGCCACAAGCCACGCGTCCTCGACGGATACAGGCGGACCCTATTGCAGCTGTCATTGAGAAACATCGGGATCCTCACGGCGGGCGGCGACAGCCCGGGACTGAACGTGGCCATTCGCGGTGTTGGCAAGACTGCGATTCAACACTTCGGCATGCGCGTCGTTGGATTCCGCGATGGCTTTCGCGGGCTCATGGAAAACCGGTTTATCGAGCTCAACAACGACAACCTGTCGGGAATTCTGACCCTCGGCGGAACCATGCTGGGGGCAAGCCGCGACAAGCCCCACCGCATGCCAATTGCCGGACGCAAGGCGGACATGACCGACATCATGGTCGAGAATTTCGAAAAGCACCGCTTGGATGCGCTCGTCTGCCTCGGTGGCGGAGGCACGCAGGCGAGCGCCTACCGGTTGGTTCGCAAAGGGCTGCGAATCGTCACGCTGCCCAAGACCATCGACAACGACGTTGCGGGCACCGACGTGAGCATCGGGTTCAATACGGCCTTGTCGATTGCGACGGAAGCGATCGACCGTTTGCACAGCACGGCGCACAGCCATCATCGAATCATCGTGGTCGAGACCATGGGGCATAACACCGGCTGGCTTGCGCTCGGGGCAGGACTCGCCGCCGGCGCCGACGTCATTCTGATCCCCGAGATTCCCTATGACATCGAGAAAATCGCCGAGGCCATTCGACGTCGCAGCATGGGCGGCCGCGGCTTCAGCATCGTGGCAATCTCCGAGGGGGCGCGGCCCATTGAAGCCGCGGCGAAATCGGGCGGCAACGGCAACGCGTCCGGCGGACGACGCAATGGGCACGGCGATTCACTGGGCGCGCAATCACAGCACGTGGCCCGGCAGCTCGAGGAGCTGACCGATCTGGAATCGCGCCTGACGATCTTGGGACACGTGCAGCGCGGGGGCACGCCGTCGGCCTTCGACCGTGTATTGGCCACCCAGTTGGGCACGTCCTGCGCGCGATATGTGGCCGACGGAGTCACCGGCAGCATGATCGGCGTGCAAGGCGGCGAGGTCGGGCCCGTCGACCTTGCCGGCGTTGCCGGCGAGCGTAAGACCGTGCCGCTCGACCATCCCTGGGTTTCCGCCGCGCGCGACACCGGGGTCGAGCTCGGGGACTAGGCGTCGCTGCCGCCGCGCGGCGCGGACTCAGGCGATGTCGGCGATCACGTCCCGAATGCGCCCGCGGATGGATTCAAAGGTCTGCGTAATCGGCCCGCGGGCGTCCACGACATCAAAGCTATGGATGCCCGCCAGCTCGCGCAGCTGCCGGATCATGTCCGTCTGGTACGCGATATAGGTCGAATGCGGATCGGGTCCCTTCAGAAAGTCCTGACCCGATTCCCAGTAGTCAATGTTCCCGGCGTGCAGAGCGCGCGGGAGGAGCTGATCCACATCCACGTCGAGATAGATCACCTTGTCGGGGATCGGGGCGAACGAATAGAGCCCGTCCATCCACTCACGCGGCATGCCTCGCACGCACGCCCGCGCGATGAGCGAATAGAAGTATCGGTCGGCCAGCACCACCATGCCGGCGCGGGCCGACGGCAGGATCACCCGCTCCAGCCGGTCGCAGAAGTCGGTGGCGTAAAACAGGTTCAGCGTCACGGCGTCCAACCGGTGTCCCGTCTTGGCCCGGTCGATGCCGCGCCCCGCCAGGTTGGATCTGGTGAGTCCGGTATCCACGGCCGGAAGCCCCATGTCCTCCAGCCACTCCTTGATCAGCCGGATATGGGTCGATCGCCCGGCGCCGTCGGGGCCTTCGAAGACGATGATGCGACCCAGGACCTCCCGGTCGTGCCATCCGGTGGGCGGCTCCCCGTAGAAGCGCAGCACACGCGCCTGGCGGTTTGTCATCGTCGGGCCCCGAGCGTGTCCAGGTAACGCCCCGTGAGTCCCGACGTCGTCAGGGCGTCGGTCAGGCCGCCGTCTTGAATCTTGAGCGCGCCGTCGACGTGCGGCTCCACGAGCTTCCGGACTTTGTGCTGCTGCTCGGTGGGCGGGGCGGTGGCATCGATGGAGATCAGCCCAAACTCATCGAGCATCCGCTCGTATTCGGTTTGGATCATGCCCTGAAACGCTTGGAAAGATCGGTTGAGATCGCTGCTCAGTCCGAGGTCCATGCCGGCCTCGTAGAACTTTAGCCGCGCCCGTCCGTCTTCAATCCGCCGAATCGCCTCCGGCAATGGAACGTCGAAGTAGAACGCCATGGTTGGCTTGGGGGCGAAGGCGTAGAGGTGGCGCAGCCAAACGGGATTCACGCCGCGGGCGGCGTCACGCGCGAACGCCGTATAGATATAGCGGTCGGCGAGCACCGTGGCCCCGGCCTGCAGCGCCGGGAGGATCTGCTCGTAGACGCGATTTGCCAGGTCCGCGCAGTGGATGAGGCTGAACGTCATCGGTGAGAACAACCGCCGTCGCTTGCCGCGACGTGTGGTGCCGCGGACGATCGGCGACGAATTCCACTCGCTCGATACCACCAGCACGCCGCGGCTGGTCAGCCACTTGTGGAGCAGATCGAGCTGCGTGCTCTTGCCGGAGCCGTCAATCCCTTCCACCACGAACAAGCGACCCGGAAACGGTCCGGGCCGCATGCCGTCCTCACCCGACACGACCGGCGCGCGAAGACTCGATGGCGCGGTTGAGCCGGCGTGTGGTGGGCCGCCGGCGCCTTCGGCGCTGGCCGTCCTCTCCGTGCCACGGCGACTTCGCGCCGCCCACGCCCGCAAGAGGCCAGCGAGTCCGGCGAGTCTCACGGCGTGGTCCTCGAAGCGCGGAGTGGGGCTTATATGATAGTCGGCCCGCCCTGACAGATCGGGGAGAAGAGAGCCTTGGTGCGGTTCATTCTCGGGCGGTTTCGGTGACTCGCGGCCGCGTGACGCGTGAGCGCGAGCACAAGCTGGGCATCGACCCGCTCGTCGATCTCAACCTCGACCGAGCGCTGTCCGCGTACGTGACGCGCCCGCACGAACCTCGGCAGCTGGTCACGACCTACTACGACACCGCCGATCTGCGACTCCTCCGCTGGGGCTGCACGTTGCGATTTCGGGTCGGCGAGGGATGGCAGGTCAAGCTCCCGGTGCTCGACGACGGCACCGCCCTCGCGCGTGACGAAGTGCGGGTGGACGGCGCGGCCGACGCCCCTCCGCCCCACGCGCTCACGATCGTTCGGCCGTTTACTCGCGGGCGTCCGGTTGTCCCGCTGGTTCGCCT
>DAOUKN010000059.1:0-5314 GCA_034421255.1 Chloroflexota bacterium
ATCTTGAAGAAGGTCTCCGTCAGTTGCACGCCACCGCCGGGTTGCGGGTTGATCCGAGGCGGGAGATGCAGCTGGGAAAAACCGCGCTCGCCGCTCAGCTTCGCCAGCAGATCGCCGCTCCACTCGTACAGCTCGTGGTCGTGCACCAACTGGCCAATCGAGACCGCATGCCAGCCGCTCACGCCAAGTGGAAGCGTCACCTCCGGCGCCGCCGTGTTGTCGCCGGCGTAAAGCAGCGTGCCGTTGAAGTCCGCGGCGGAGTAGGCGAACGCGCGCCAGCGGCCGGTTCTGGCTTCCGCCGATAAGGCCTCCGACGGCTGGCAGCGGTCGAGATTCGTGAGATAGATCGGCGGCTGGGACAGACCGAGATCGCCGATGTGCGCGGTGCCTGCTGTGGACATTCGAAACCACCTTTGCGGCAAGCGGGCGGGACTTCCGGCCGCGGTGGGCGGCCGCCACGGTGCCGCAGTATGCTCCGGTCGGCACGGCCTCGACAAAGCGAACGCGGTTATCTTCCCCAATCCGGTCAAAGAGAAGCTCGCGCGGGGCGAGGTGTCGATCGGCTCCTGGCTCAACCTGGCCTCGCCGCTGGCGGCGGAAGTGCTGGCCGAGGCCGGCTACGAATGGCTGGCCATCGACACCGAGCACACGGCCTGGGACCTGGCCGAGATTACGCACGCCGTGCGGGCCATCGAGGCTCGGGGCGCGGTGCCGATGGCGCGCGCCTGGTCGCACGAGCCCGAGGGTCTGGGACGCATCCTGGACACCGGCGTGATGGGCCTCATCGTCACTCACGTGAGCACGGCCTAGCAGGCGGAGGCGATCGCCGACGCCGTGCGCTATGCGCCGCGCGGCCATCGGTCGGGCGGCAACTCGCGCGCCGCCATCTCCGCCGACTACGTGTCGCACGTCAACGACAACCTGCTGGTGTGCCCGCAGATCGAGGACCGCGAGGGCGTCGAAAACATCGCCGAGATCATGGCCGTCGACGGCATGGACGTCGCATTCATCGGCCCGAACGATCTCGTCGTGGCGCTGGGCTATGCGCGCGCCGAGGTCTATCGCGCGCCGGAGCACCTGGAAGCCATGGCCCGGATCCTCGCCGGCGCACAGGCAAACGGCAAGCCCGCGGGAACGCCCGCCCCTACGGTCGCGCTCGCGCGGCAATTCATTGCCCAAGGATTCACGTTCATCGATGTCTCCAGCGATCTGCGCATGCTGGCCCAGGTCGCGTCGCAGGAACTGCAGGCGGTCCGCGCCTGAGCTGAAAGGACGACCCATGGCTCCCGCATCGACCGCCGCCGATCGTTGGGCCGACGCCCACGTGAGCGATCCGGACTTTGTGGTCTACATCCCGCAGGACGGCGACACGCCGGCGCACCACGCGGCATCCGAGAACGGGCCGTGGGACGCGGGCAACGTGCACTTCGTGGTCACTCCCACGACGACCGGCGCGCTGCTGGGCACCTGGACTCAGGCGGACGGCAACAGCTTCCACGGCCCCAACGCTCGCGTGGTCGTGGCGCGCAGCGAAGATCGAGGCCGCACGTGGAGCCGGCCGACGGTGCTCGACGCCCCGCCGGAAGGCACAGAACAGACGGCGGTATGGTCGGTGCCCGTGGTCGTGCCGCACTCAGGCCGCGTGTGGATCTTCTATCACCGCAACACCGGCCCGGTGGACTTCGACCGCGGCATGACCGGCGTGCTGTCGTGGCGCGTGTCGGACGACGACGGGCACACGTGGGGCGAGCGGCACGACACGCCGATCGGCCGCGGGGCCATCGACGATCCCGACCCGGCCATGCTCAGCAGTTGGGTCACCTCCGGCTGGCAGGCGCCCATCGTCACGCGGCGCGGCAGCGTGGTGTGCCCGATCACGCGTTGGGCGGGCAACGCCTTCCAGGGGCAGTTCGAAACCGTGACGCCCGAGATCGGCTTCAACGAGCGGCACCACGAGGCGTGGTTCTTGCGCTTCGACAACGTGATGACGGTGGACGACCCGGCCGACCTGACGGTGTCGACCTGGCCGGACGCCGACCACGGCATCCGCGTGCCGCAACTGCGCGACCCGCGCATGAGCACCGCGATGGAGCCGAGCATCCAGCCGCTGAGCGACGGACGCATCGTCTGCGTGCTGCGGACCATGACCGGGTACATCTGGTATTCGGTGTCGAGCGACGACGGGCAGTCGTGGTCCGAAGCGGAAATGCTGCGCTTCCAGCCTGGCGGCCCGCCGATTCCCCACCCGTCCGCCCCGTGCCCGCTCTACAAGCTGCGGGACGGACGCTATCTGCTGTTCTTCCACAACAACGACGGCACCGCCAACGGCGGCACCGGACCCGGCAGCGGCGAGTCGCGGCGGCCGATATTCGTCAGCGTCGGGCGCGAGATCGACAACCCCGGCGGCCAGCCGCTGGTCTTCGGGCGGCCCCACCTGATCGTCGACAACGCCTGGGCAACGTCGGTGACTCGCGGCAGTCCCGGAGGCATCGCCGCCTACGGCAGCCTCACCGACTTCGCCGACGAGGTCATCCTCTGGTACGGCGACCGTATGCAATACCTGCTCGGGAAGCGCCTGACCGACGTGATGCTCGACGACACCTGGCTCCCGCGGTGAGCAATCGCGCGTGGCGGCCGCGGTTTTCGGATGGCCTCTACCGGCACTTTCCGACGCGGCACGTCGACGGGCCTTCCAACGCGGAGATCGACGCCGCCTTTCGGCACATGGACGGCGTCCCAGACGTCGAGGGCGTGGAGTGCTTCAGCCGCACGACGGTGACGCTGGAGAACGCAGCGCACGTCAAGCGGCGGCTCGACGAGCGCGGGTTGGTCTGCGCCATGGTGTCGCACGGCGAGACGGTCGCGCGGGGATTTCCCAAGGCGCTCTGGACCTCCCCCGAAGCCGCCGACCGGCGCGAAGCCATCGACATGGCGTTGTACTCGATCGAGGTGGCTCGCGCCCTCGATGCGCGCGGCATCTACCTGTTCACCGCCCTGGACGGACCCGACTATCCGTTCCAGCAAGACTTCCGAAGCGCGCGGCGGTTCACCGTGGAGGCGCTGCGTGAGATATGCGACGCCGCCGGCGACCTGCTCGTGGCGCTCGAATACCGCATTCACACGCCCAAGGGCTGGTCCAACATCGGCTCGATGGCGGCCACGCTGGATCTCGCCAACGAAGTCGGACGGCCGAATCTCGGCGCGCAGCTCGAGGTGGCGCATACCTTGCTCAGCCACGAGAACCTCGGCCAGGCCGCGTGGGACGCCGCACGCCTGGGGCGGCTGCACCATCTGCACCTGAACGACACGCAGCTGCCGATCGACATCGGCACGATATTCGCCAGCCACCACTTCTGGGAATGCCTGGAGCTGCTCTACTGGCTGCGCGAGGCCGACTACGCCGGATTCCTGGGCATCGACTGCTTCTGGTGGCAGGTCGACTCGGCGCTAAACGCCGCCCAGCAAGTCCACAACATCCACTTCATGCTGCGGGTGCTGGACGCCCTGGACGACTCGGCCTTCCGCGAGGCGATGGGCCAACAGGACATTCTCGCGACCCAGCGCATGCTGTGGGAAGCGCTGCGCCGGGCGAGCTAGCGGCGGCTTTACCCTTTTACCCGAAACCTGGCCAAGACCCGTTCGTGGTGAGCTTGTCGAACCATGAACGGTTTCCGTGGCTCAGCCAAACGGGGGCGGGCCCACGCTGCACGCAGCGCGGGCCACCGGACACAGGATTGGATGTTGCAGGGGCAGCCTCAGTGGCTGCCCGGAATTGCCTAGCCGTCCCCCGGATGCCGCACGTCGGGCAGTCGCTCGTTGAACTCCACCACGTTCCCTTCCGGGTCCTTGGCATAGAGCACTCGGCGCCAGAGACGGGGCCAGTCCACTGGCCCGCCCCACACGTCCAGCCCCTCGGCGCGCAGCGCATCGACGAGTGGGTCGAGCTCGTCGACCACGAACTGCACGTGATTCGGACCGTTGCCCGAAGGTCCGCGCGCGGTGCTCGCATCAGGATGGTTGTGGTACTTGAGCAGCTCCACGGCTTCCGGACGTTCGTCCGTGCCCAGGAACACGGCCTCGAGCACGACGCCCGATAACCCGGTGAGCTCGTCGACGTGCGCCCCCTGGAGGGTCGCGGCGCGAGTCTGACGCAACCCGACCACGCGGACGTAGAAGTCGCGCATGGCGTCCATGTCCTGAACCACCAGGCCAACGTGGCCGACGGTGGGAGCGCTGCGGGGCATAGGCGGCCTCGAGAAATCGGGGCGGCATTCTTGCATGCGGCGGCATCCGGATTGCGAGACTTGGGTACGCTGACGACGACGAGTCACGACGAGCGTCGGTCATGGGCTACGACTTAGCCGAGAACTACGACCTCACCGACCGCCTGCGGGGCTGGCCGGGATTCCGAATCGGCGCCGTGGCCGGGCTCATGATCGCCTTCGCCTGGATCCATCAGGTCGACCTGGTGTCCGCTGTGCTGGCCGGCGACACCTTCGCGCTGGGCATCGGGCTTCAGACCATCGTGTTTGGGCTGCTCTTCGCGGGCTGGATCTGGGGATTGCTCTTTCGAATGCGGGCCGGCATTTCCTGGGCGGCCGGGCTGGCGGTGGCGCTTGGTTGCGTGACCGGGCTCATTGCGTGGCTCGATGCGTTCATCGGCTGGGGGCTGGATTGGCAGATCGGGGACCGTGCACTGCTGGTGCCGGCAGAGGTCAGTTCGCAGGGCTTCGGTCTGGCCATGCTGGCCGGCGTGCTGTGGGCCGTCAGCACCGCCGCGTTCACCGTGGTATTTGCGATGGCCTCGGCTCTTATCGGCGCGACCGCGCTGCGGCGCGTGACCGAGCCCTGGGCTGGGCGCGTGTTCCCGCGGTTCGTGGATGGGCTGCCTGAGTTCTGGCACGAATACCTCAACCCTCGCCGACGCGCCGAGCCGCCTCGGCGAGACGGCGCGTCGCTGCGCGCTCAGCGTCGCCTTCCCGAGGTGGCGCGGGCCTGGCAGACGGTCTATGGGCGCGCGGTGCTGATCCTGGTGTACGGCGGGGCCGTGCTTGCGCAACTCTGGATCGAGCTGCCCGAGCGTGCCGACGCCGCGTTCATGTTCGGCATGTTCGTGCTGGCCGACGGCGCGCTGCTGCTGGTGCTGGCCGACAAGAGCCGCGCCTTCGCGCCCGCGCGTCGCCAACTGCGCCTCGAAGCGGCCGCATCGATCGTGATCGGGCTCATCGCCGCCGTCATCGCGTTTGGCCTGGGCCGCCCGATGCCGCTCGAGCTGTTCTACGGGCTGGTTGCCGTCTGGGCGCTGCTCACGGCC
>DAOUKN010000060.1:0-4084 GCA_034421255.1 Chloroflexota bacterium
GGTCGTGGCGGTTGAAAGGTGGGTCAAGGTGTTGATCCGATCCGTCGAGGTGCGAACCGCCTCGGACTCGCACCACAACGCCACCTACGTCACGATCACGACGGAGTCGGGGCTGGTGGGCCTCGGCGAGGCGTATGCCGCCGGTCCGGATCTCGCGGTGGCCGAAACGGTGCGCTATCTCGGCGAATGGCTCGTGGGGCAGGACGCCACGCGCCGCGAGCGGCTGTGGCACCTGTGCTACCGCGGGCTGCGGTTTCCGGCGGGCGCGGTTGGCTGGGCGGCCATCAGCGGCATCGACCTGGCGCTGTGGGACCTGGCGGGCAAGCTGGCCGACCAGCCGGTCTATCAGCTGCTCGGCGGCCCCTACCGCGACCGTGTGTGGGTGTACTTCGACGTCGTAACCGGCGATCCGTCCGACATGGCCGAGGAATCCAAGGCCATGGCGGGTGAGCACGGGTTCACGGCGTTCAAGCTTTTCCCTTATTCGCCGGAGGACGACCGCCTGCCGTGGCAACAGGCCATCCGGCTGGTGACCGAGCGCGTGGAGTCGGTGCGCATGGCCGTGGGAGACTCCGCCGAAATCGGCGTCGACTTTCACGCCAAGCTGGAGGAACCGGCCAAGGCGGCCGAGCTGGCGCGGGCGATCGAGCCCTACCGGCCAATGTTCATCGAAGAGCCGATCCGGCCCGGCAGCCACTCGGTGATGGCCGAGGCGCGTCGCGCGATAAACCTGCCCGTGGCCACCGGCGAGAGCCTCTACGGCAAGCATGAGTTCCAGGCGCTGATCGAAGCAAAGGGCGCCGACCTCTTGCAGCCCGACATCCTGCTCTGCGGCGGCATGACCGAGATTCGCAAGATCGCGGCGGTGGCCGAGGCGCACATGCTGTCGCTGGCGCCGCACAATCCGTTCGGTGGGCTGTCGAGCGTGGCCACGGCGCATTTCGGCGCGGCGACGCCCAACTTCCTCATCATGGAATCGCCGCAGACGGTCGGTCCGCGGGCGGAAGCGTCGGCGCTGCGCGAGAGCTTCACCAACGGCGGCATCGAGATCGAGGACGGCTATGTCAAACTGCCGCAGGGTCCGGGCTGGGGCGTGACGCTCAACGAGGCGCTCGTGGCGCAGCATCCCTACAAGGCGTGGCGCCGCCCCGTGCCGGACAAGGCCGACGGCGGCTTCGGCTACTACTAGGAGCAGCGGACATGGACTGGACGCCGAAATACTCCGTGGGCCTGTATCACCATCTGGGCATGGCCGACGGCCCATCCATGGACGAGATCGACCAGGCCTTTCGTGCCGTCGACCAGATTCCCGACCTGGCCGGCATCGAGTTCTTCAGCGGCACCTGCGTGACGCTGGACAACGCGCACCAGGTGAAGCAGCGGCTCGACGACCGTGGCCTGCAATGCTCCATGATCCACCACGGCGAGCCCTACATTCGCGGCTCGTTTCCCTGGGCCGCCTACACCTCGCCGGATACGGCCGAGCGGCGCGAGGCCATCGACATGTGCCTGCACGCGGTCGAGGTGGCGCGCGCGCTCGACGGGCTAGGCGTCTACGTGTTCACGCCCATGGACGGCGCCGACTATCCGTTTCAGCAGGATTTCCGCGCGGCGCGCGAGCGAACCCTCGACGCCTTGCGCGAAATCTGCGCGGCCGCGGGCGATCTCAAGGTGGCCCTGGAGTTCAGGCCCTATCTGCCGCGTGGTTGGGCCACGGTTGGCTCGATGAGCAAGACACTCGAGATCATCGGCGAGTTGAACCTGCCCAATCTTGGCGCGCAGCTGGAGGTGAGCCACACCTTCATGAGCGGCGAGAATGCGGCCCAGGCCGCCTGGGAAGCGGCCCGCCGCGGCCTGCTCTATCACGTGCACCTCAACGACACCCAGCTGCCGCAGGACCTTTCCACCATCTTCGCCAGCAGCCACCTGTGGGAATCGCTGGAGATGCTTCATTGGCTGCGAGAGGCCGACTATCCGTACTACCTGGGCATGGACGTCGTCTGGACGCGCGAGGAGCCCATCCGCAGCGCGCAGCAGTTCGTCTCCAACACCAACTTCCTGCTGCGCGTGCTCGACGCGATCGATGCCGAGGCGCTGGCCGACGCCATGGGCCGCAACGCCATCCTGGACACCCAGGAGTTGGTGTGGCGCGCGCTGCGCGAAACTTCGTGATGATTCGCCCATGAAGCTCGGCATCTCACAGGCGTGCTATCGGTGGATGGCATATCCGGACATGCGCCGCGACCGCCCGATATTCCTCCAGGACGAATGGCGGCTGCCGTACCTGCAGACGCTCGATCCGCCCGATCCCGCGGAACCGATCGAAGGCTGGCTACTCGAACGCGTGGAGTCGCTGGGCGTGGAGTCTCTCTACATTTCTTCGCGGACGTTCGCCGGGCGCGCGGCGGCCCAAGACTTCCGCAAACGGGCCGAGGCCGCCGGGGTAATGTTCGTCGGCAACGCCGCCTTCAACATCGCCGCGAGCGCCGAAGAGTGGGAGGGCGGGGAGTACCTCTTCACCATCGAGCAGATCTGGCGCAGCGCCTGGGCCGGGGCGAAGGTTGCGGCGGCGGTGCATAACCAGGCCGTGCGGCACAACCACTTCACCAAGGATCCGCCGATCGACGTTCAGCTAGAGCGGGCCGAGGCCAACTTCAGATCGCTGCTGCCCGTCTGCGCCGAGTACGGCGTGGTGCTGGCGTGGGAGAACCACATCGACTATCGACTGTCCGAGGTCGTGCAGGTGGTCGAAGCCATCGACTCGCCGTGGCTGCGGATCAACCTGGACACGGCCAACCCCATCGCCGTGATCGAGGACCCGATGGACGGGGCGCGGCTGGCGGCCAAATACGCCGTGAACATGCACCTGAAGGACATGCGCATTCAACCGGCCACCGGCACCGGCGAAGCGCAGGTGTCCTGGGCGCCGTTAGGGCGGGGCAGTGTCCCAATTCTCGAGATCCTCGACCTGGTGCAGGCCGAGGCGGCGGACCCGGACATGATGCCCGTGTGCGTCGAGGTGGCGCCGCCGCCCGACCATGATCCCGACGTGTGGGTGCGGGCTAGCATCGAGTGGCTGCGCACCGAGCGCGGGCACCTGTTCGAGTCGACATGAAGCTCGGGCTTTCGCAGGCCAGCTATCGTTGGGTGGCCTATCCCTGGCTGCGCACCGACAGCGCGACGTACCGGTACTCCACCGGACGTCTGCCGTATTTCGAGTCGGTCGAGCCGCCGGAAACTGCGGGCGACCTTCCAATGTGGATGATCGAGCGGGCGCGCGCGCACGGGCTGACGGCGCTCTATATGGACCCCGGCTGGTTCGGCGACGAGGCCGGCGCACGCCGCTTTGGCGACGTCATGCGAAGCGCGGGCATTGAGTATTTCGGCATCGCCGTTCCGGATCTCCCGGCCGACGCCGACGCCTGGGGCGCCACGGACATGGCCGCGCGGCGCGCCGCCCGGGACGTCATGTCCTATCGACTCACCGAGACGGCGCAGGGCTGGACGGGCGGCTCGGACTTCCAAGGGTGCGTGCGGGCCATCGAGCTCTCCGCGGCCGCCGGCGCGACGATCGTCAACGTGGTGCACCGCGAGGCCGCGCTCAAGCACCGATTCATCGAGGACCCTCCGCTGGCGCAGCAGTTGGACGCCATGATTCGTAACCTGACGTCGCTCATCCCCATCGCGGAAGAGCTGGGCGTGGTGCTGACCACCGAGTCGCACATGGACTACCGCGTCGCCGACTTCGTGCAGGTGATGGACGCCGTCGCGTCGCCCTGGCTGCGCCACAACTTCGACTTCGTCAATTCGATTTCCGTTGTGGAGGACCCGCTCGACGCCGCGCGGCTGGCCGCGCCCTACACCGTGATGACCCACATCAAGGACATGCGCGTGCAGCCCTACACGCTGATCGGCGAGCCCAGGTTTTTCAATGCGCCCATCGGGGACGGCGACGTGCCGGTGCTCGATATCCTCGAGGTGTTGCAGCAGGGCGCACCGGACCCCGACAATCTGCAGCACTGCGTGGAGGTGCTCGCGCCGCCCGAGCACGACGCCGAGGCCTGGATCGTCGCCAGCCTGAAGT
>DAOUKN010000061.1:0-4477 GCA_034421255.1 Chloroflexota bacterium
GAGCGTCAAGAGAAACGTGCACAGGATGAGCCAGCCGGAAAACGGAACCGCAATGGCCACCGCCCCGGCAATGGCGCGGAGGACGAATCCCGCGGCAACGGCCATCCCGTCCAGGAACGCCACCCGCGAGAGCCACAGGCTGTAGGCCACGTTGAGCGCGAAATAGCTGCCGAGGACGACCACCACGCCCGTGCCGAGCAGGGCGGACAACCCCACGGCGAGCGCCCCCAATAGGACGCCGGCGGCTACCGCCGTGGCACGGCTCAGCCGTCCCGCGGCCACCGGCCGGCGTGCCTTGTGGGGGTTGCGACGGTCGCGTTCGGCATCGACCGCGTCGTTGATGAAATACACGCCGGAGGCCAGCGCGCAGAAGATGGCGAACATGGCCACGGCGCGGAGCACGTCGCCGCCCTCGGTGAGCCGCTGCGCGAAAACGAGCGGCGCCAGCACGACGACGTTCTTCAGCCACTGGGCCGGCCGGGCGGTCGTCACCAGTGCGGCGAGTTGCTGGATCATGGAACCCTGAGGGCCTCGTTCCCGCGACCACGCGCAAATGCGCGATAGTTGGGTAAGGATAGGATTCGGGCGACCACCGCTACCGGCCGGACGGGCGCCGAGAGGAGAACCCTGTGACGGTGATCGAGTCGACCCCCGCGCTGGTCGCGGAATCGTACGCGCGGATGCGCGCGCGCCTCGCCAAGATCCGCGAACGACACGACCGCCCGCTCACGCTGGCCGAGAAGCTGCTCTTCGGCCACCTGGACGACCCGTCGACCCAGGACCTGACGCCGCTGGAAAGCTACTTGCAGATTCGTCCAGACCGCGTGGCGATGCAGGATGCGACCGCGCAGATGGCCCTGCTGCAGTTCATGCTCGCGGGCCGGGACGCGGTGGCGGTGCCGACGACGGTGCATTGCGACCATCTGATCCGGGCGCACGTGGGCGCCAGCGCTGATCTTCAAACGGCGTTGCTCGAGAACAACGAGGTCTACGCCTTCCTCAAATCGGTGAGTGCACGATACGGCATCGGCTTCTGGACGCCGGGCTCGGGAATCATTCACCAGGTCATCCTGGAAAACTACGCGTTTCCGGGCGGACTGATCATCGGCACCGATTCGCACACGCCCAACGCCGGCGGCCTGGGAATGCTGGCGATCGGCGTGGGCGGCGCGGACGCCGTCGACGTGATGGTCGACCTGCCGTGGGAGACGCTGCAACCGCACATCGTCGGCGTGCGGCTCGCCGGCGAGCTGAACGGCTGGACCGCGCCCAAGGACGTGATCCTGAAGCTCGCGGGCATCCTCACCACGAGCGGCGGCACAAACCGGATCATTGAGTATTTCGGACCCGGCACCCGTGCGCTCGCCTGCACCGGCAAGGGCACCATCACCAACATGGGCGCCGAGCTGGGCGCCACAACGTCCGTGTTCGCCTACGACGAGCGCATGGCGACCTATCTACGCGCGACCGAACGCGGCGAGTTGGCCGACCTGGCCGACGCGAATCGGGACCTGCTCCGCGCCGACGCCGAGGTCGAGCGCGATCCCGGATCCTTCTACGAGCAGGTCGTGGAAATCGACTTGTCCGAGCTCGAGCCGCATGTCGTGGGGCCGCACCGACCCGATCGCGCTCGGCCGGTCTCGGCACTGGAAGCTGAAGTGGAGGCCGAAGGCTTCGCCGAGCAGATCTCGGCCGCCCTGCTGGGCAGTTGCACCAATTCATCCTACGAAGACATCACGCGCGCCGCCGACGTCGCCCGGCAGGCGTCGGCCGCAGGGCTGCGGGCCTCCGTGCCGTTCCTGGTCACGCCGGGATCCGAGATGGTGCGGGCCACGATCGAGCGTGACGGCCAGCTGGCCGACTTGGAGGCCATTGGCGGCAGCGTCCTCGCCAACGCCTGCGGGCCCTGCATCGGCCAATGGCACCGCGAAGACATCGAGCCGGATGCCGCCGGCGGCAAGGCGCTGGCCACCAACTCCATCGTCACCTCCTTCAATCGCAATTTCCCCCGGCGCAACGACGGCAGCCCCAACACCCAGGCGTTCATCACCAGTCCCGAGCTCACGGTGGCGTTCGCGCTCAGCGGACGCCTCTCATTCAATCCGCTGACCGACTCGCTCGACGGCAACGGACTGCGCCTCGACCCGCCCGAGCCGGCGCCCGACGTGCCGGCGGACGGCTTTACCGGTCGGCGATTCGGATATGTGCCGCCTCCGACGGACGCCGCCGAGGTCGAGGTGTCGATCGCCGACGACAGCGAGCGGCTGGAACGCCTGACGCCGTTCGAAGCGCGATCGGCGGAGCAGTTTCAGTCGATGCCGGTGTTGCTCCGAGCCGTGGGGCAGTGCACCACCGACGCCATCTCGCCGGCAGGACCCTGGTTGCGCTACCGGGGTCATCTCACTCGCATCAGCGACAACATGTTCACCGGAGCCAACAATGCCTTTGCGGACACACCGGGCGCCGGACGGAATGGGCTCACCGGGGCTGCCGAGGCGCCGTTGGCCGAGATTGCCAAGGACTACGCCGCCGCGGGGCTGACCTGGGTGGCCGTGGGCGACTCGAACTACGGCGAGGGCAGCAGCCGCGAGCACGCAGCCATGTCGCCGCGCCTCCTGGGCGCGGGCGCCGTGGTGGTGCGCAGCTTCGCCCGCATCCACGAGACGAATCTCAAGAAGCAAGGCATCTTGCCGCTGACCTTCGCCAATCCCGCAGACTACGACCGCATTCAGGCCGACGACCGGGTGAACTTCGAGGACATTGATCGACTGGCCCCTGGCCGGCCGATCTCGGCACGTATCGACCATGCGGACGGCTCACAGGATCACGTCCAGCTCGACCACACCCTGACGGACGACCAGATCGAATGGTTCTGGGCGGGGTCGGCGCTGAATCTGCTGCGCGAGCACGGAGGCGGGTAAGCCCGGCTGCCCCCAACCTGACGGTCAGCCGGCGGCCGACTCCAACTGGGGCAGGTAGGGCTGCCAGGTGGGGTCGACGCTGCCTCCGGCGACATGCCAGACCAGGTGGGCGATGGCCGATTTCGGGCGTCGCGGCTGGCGCAGCAGGCGCATACCCGCCTCGCGCGGCGTGCGTCCGGCCTTGCGCAGATTGCAGCGACGGCACGCGGTCACCAGATTCTCCCAGCGCCGCCGTCCGCCTGTCCGCCGCGGCACCACGTGGTCCACGGTCGGCTCGATGGTCGTCTCGGCGCAGTATTGACAGCGATACCGGTCGCGCACGAACACCTCGCGTCGGCTGAGCCTCACCGTCGGGCGGGGACGGCGAACGTGGTAGAGCATGCGAATCACCGACGGCCGCGGGTAGAGCTGGCGCACGCTGTAAATTGGGGCGCGCCCGTTTTCCAGCAATTCAGCCTTGCCCTTGCTGAGCAACACGATGGCGCGGCGCGTGCGGCAGACATTGAGCGGCTCGTAGTTTTGATTGAGAAGCAGAACCGGTTCGTTCACTGGCCCGCGCGCTCGGCGTCACTCGGCGCGCCTATGCTACAAGGCACGGCACGCGCGAGCGGCCGCGCGCGACCCGAATTTGCTGCATGGACCAGGAACCACCCGCCGAGCATCACTACCTCCTCCGTTACGCCAAGACTGGCGACGCGCGGTACCTGTCGCTTCACGACGTGCGTCGGGCGTGGGAGCGCGCCACGCGCCGCGCCGGTCTGCCCCTGGCCTATAGCCGTGGATTTCGCCCCAAGCCTCGGCTGACCTTCGGTCCGCCGCTGGCCGTGGGCGCCGAGGGCCTGCGCGAGTGCGTGGTGCTGTCGCTGCGGGAGGACGTGCCGCCGGATTCGGTCCGCGAGCGCCTGGCATCCGCAACCGCCGACGGACTGGCCGTGGGCGCGGTCCAACGAGTCGCACGCCGAAAGTTCGGAACAGCCTGGGCAACCTACGACCTGCAACTCGAAGACCCGCCCGAGGACCTGGCCGAGCGGGTGGAGCGTCTGCTTGCGGCCAGCAGCGTCATCGTCCAGCGCGATGAACGCAAGGGAAAGCCGTCACGTCCGCGCGACATTCGGCCCGGGGTGATGGAGCTGGCGGTTGGCCCGGACCAACGTTTGCACGCTCGCCTGAGCCTGCGCGACGGCTCCATCGTCACGCCGCGCGATCTCGGGTCGGCGCTGGGCGTCGAATTCAGCGCCGTCGTCAGGACCGAGATCGAGACCGAGCTGCGCGAGTGAGCAACTCGCGCATTCTTGCCGCGTTACGGGCGGCGGGTGTGCGCCGCCTGGACAGGTCGCGGATCGAACACGTCGCGCGCGGCACATACCGGGTGCACGACGGTTCCCGAATGCTGGCCTGCAAGCTGTTCGACGAACCCCAGGCCGGCGAGCGGGCGCGCACGGAGGGCGCCGCCTACGCCGCCCTTGCCGCGCGCGGGGCGCCCGTGCCGCGGCTGCTGGCGGTGGACGAGGCGAAGGGGACCGTTGTTCGCCAATGGGTTGACGGCCCCACTCTGG
>DAOUKN010000062.1:0-9119 GCA_034421255.1 Chloroflexota bacterium
GTCCCGCGGCCCGGAATCCCGCGCCGGCCCGCCCGCCGGAACGCCGCCCGGGCCTCCAGGCGGGGCCGATACCCCTCCCCACGCGCTCCCGCCCCAATTATTCAAAGGTCTCCTCGAGGGTGACGATGGCGGTGCGCGTGCCATCCGTGTAGCGGGCTTGGTCGATCATGGTTGCTCCCTGCCGTGGGCTGAACGAGTGGCGCAGCTCATTCGGAGATCGAGATATCGATGACGGCGCGGCGAATGCGTTGCACAGGCAGCCCGTGCGTCCCCATCTCGCGGGTGAAGTCGGAGTCCGAGTAGATCACGTGCAGCTTGCCGTCGCGCTGCATGGTCGAGGTGTAGGAGCACCCCGGACCGGTGTGGAAGCAGAACGGCGCTTCCCAGCGATTGCCTGTGCCGTCGAGACTGATCATCACGTGGGTCACCTGGGGATGGCCGTAGGATCCGCGTCCCGAGGCGCACGCCAGCACGCCGTTCGGCATCACCTCCAGCTGCGGCTTGACCGCTTGCCAACCCGTCGGCTCGGGCGCGTCCCAGGTCCGTCCGCCGTCGCGGGACCGCGCCTGCCACATGGGCGAATACGAGCCCGTGCGCATCACGCAGAGGATGTCGCCGTTGGAGAGCTTGGCCATGTGGGCTTCGTCGAAGCCGTCGTCGAACGACCTGTCGAAGATGCCGTAGACCGGCTTGACCTCGTCGGGATCGAACTGGGTCACGTACTCCCACGTGCGCCCGCCGTCGCCGGAGCGCACGATGAAGACCCCGAAGAGGTACGTCCACACGCGGCCGTGGGCCTCGTGGCGCCACCGGTCCTCGGGAAGAATCTTGCACCACTCCATGGCCGCCAGCAGGTCGCCGTCGTCCATTTCGAGAACCGGCGAGTAGGCCTGATACGACGCGCGCCCCCAGGGCATGCCGGGAACTTTGAAGTTGATCGTCTCCAGCAGTTTGCCGTCGCCCGAGGCCCGCTGAAAACGGAACGTGGGGTCGTCCTGCTGGAACTCGTCGTGCATGCGCCCCCCGGAAGAGCCGACAGCGTGCTGCAACTGCGTGTTGTGGCCGATGTGAGCGATCGTTCCGTCGCCGAGGTAGCTGATGGAGACGCCAAAGCGGTCGATGATGCGGCCGGTTTGCGGGTCACGGAAGACGAGCGGATAGTCCGCCGGCACGGGCTGCCACGTTTCGCCGTCGTCATAGGACTCAATGACGCGGTCGGTTTCCTCGTCGGCGGCGCGCTCGCGGCCATGCTGCGAGCGCGCGTAGGACAGCACGAGCCGGTCGTCAAAGTCCAATATCCCGGGGAAGTTCACGATGCTCTCGGTGTCTTCGACCCAGGTGTCGACGCGCTCGAGGGTGACGACGGCGGTGCGGGTTCCGTCCGTGTAGCGGGCTTGGTCGATCATGGTTGCTCCCTGCCGTGCGCTGAACGAGCGGCGCGGCTCAGGCGTCGACCGAGATATCGAAGACGGCGCGCCGAATGCGCTGCACCGGCAGCCCGTGCGTCCCCATGTCGCGCGTGAAATCGGAGTCCGAGTAGAACACGTGCAGCTTGCCGTCGCGCTGCATGGTTGAGGTGTAGGAGCAACCCGGACCGGTGTGGAAGGCGAAGGGCGCCTCCCATTGAGTGCCCGTGCCGTCGATGCTGAGCAGGACGTGCGTCACCTGGGGATGGCCGTAGGACCCGCGCCCCGAGACGCACACGAGCACGTCATTCGGCAGCACTTGCAGCTGCGGCTTGGCCCCCGGCCAACCGATCGGCTCGGGCGTGTCCCAGGTCCGACCCCCGTCCCGCGACCGGGCCTGCCACATGGGCGAATAGGAGCCCGTGCGCATCACGCAGAAGATGTCGCCGTTGGGCAGCTTGGTCATATGGGCTTCGTCGAAGCCCTCATCGACGGGGCGGTCGCTGATCCCGTAGACCGGCTTGATCTCGTCGGGATCGAACTGGGTCACGTAATCCCACGAGTGCCCCCCGTCGCTGGAGCGCACGATGAAGACGCCGAAGAGGTATTTCCAGATGCGGCCGTGGGCCTCGCGACGCCACCGCTCCTCGGGGAGCATCTTGCACCACTCCATGGCCGCCAGCAGATCGCCATCGTCCATTTCGAGGATGGGCGAGTAGACCTGGTATGACCGGCGCCCCCAGGGCATGCCGTCAACCTTGAACCAAAATCGCTCGAGGAGTTGCTGGCCGTCGCCGGAGGCCCGCTGAAAGCGGAATGTGGGGTCGTCCTGCTGAAACTGCTCGTGCATATGACCTTTGGCGCGGTCGTAGCCGTCTTCGAGATGCACCCGGGTGTTGTGGCTCATGTGAACCAGCGTGCCGTCGCGGAGACGGCCGGTAGCGCCGGAAAAGCCGTCGCTGGTGTGACCGGAGAACGGGTCACGCGTGGTGAGCGGGTTCTCGTTCGACGCGGCCTGCCAGGTCTCGCCGTCGTCGAAAGACTCGATGGTGCGGGCGGGGTCCTCTTTGTGGCCGTGCTCGCCGCCGTGGCGCGAGCGCGAGTAGACCAGGTTGAGCCGGCCGTTCAGCTGCACGAGCGAGGGGAAATTCACGATGCTCTCGGTGTCCTGGATCAAGGTGTCTACTCGCTCGACGCGAATCGTCGCCGTGCGTCCGTCGCGGGTGTAGGTGGCCTCGGTGATCATCGGCGCCCTCTCCAATCAGCCGCCGCGCGCATGCGCGGGCCGCTCCCATCTGCGCCCTACCATGCCTCAATTCGTCGCAGCGCGCCGAATGGTGCAATCGGACGTGAATCCGCTAACTGATTGAAGGTGGTGCGCGACAGTCGACGACGGCCCGCACCGCCTAGGCCAGCCCCGAAATCGTCCCGTCCGGGGTCACGTCCATGCCCACGGCAAACGGTCGCCGCGGCAGGCCGGGCATCGTCAGGATGTCGCCGGTCAGCGGCACCACGAACCCGGCGCCCGCCGACAGCCGTACGTCGCGCACCGTGATGCGGAATCCCTCGGGCCGCCCCCGCAGCGACGCGTTGTCCGACAGCGAATACTGCGTCTTCGCCATGCAGACGGGAAAGCCGCGGGCGATGCCCCGATCCATGCGTCGCAGCCGTCGCTCCACGCCGGCCGCATAGTCCACGCCGTCCGCCCCGTAGACCTCGCGCGCGACGGTCTCGATCTTCTCCGTCAGCGCCGCCTCGGGCTCGTACAGCGGGGCAAAGTTGTCCCCACCGGCCGCCAGCGTGCGCAGCACCTGCCGCGCCAGCTCCTCGCCGCCCGCGGCCCCGTCGGCAAACACTGTTGAGACTGCTGTTGGCACACCCATGTCGCCGGCCGCCCGCGCGACCAGATCCACCTCAGCGTCGGTGTCGCTGGGGAAGCGGTTGACCGCCACCACCACCGGCAATCCGAACTTGGCCATATTCGCCGCGTGCGCTTCCAGGTTTGGCAGACCCGCGCGCAATGCCTCCAGGTCCTCGGCGTCAAGCTCGCGCCGATTGGCCCCGCCGTGCAGCTTGAGCGCACGCACCGTGGCCACCAGCACCGCCAGCCGGGGGCGCAGCCCGCCCGCCGGACACTTGATGTTGAGAAACTTTTCCGCGCCCAGATCGGCGCCGAATCCAGCCTCGGTCACGACCAAGTCCGCCAGCTTGAGCGACAGCTTGGTCGCGATCAACGTGCTGCAGCCGTGCGCGATGTTGCCGAACGGCCCGCCGTGAATCAGCGCCGGGCCGCCCTCCAGGTTCTGCACCAGGTTGGGCAGCACCGCGTCGCGCATCACCACGGCCATGGCGCCCTGCGCTTCCAGCTCGGCGGCCGTCACGTAGGCGCCGCGCCCGCGGTCGGCCACGGCAATTCGCCCGAAGCGGGCTTTGAGGTCTTCCAGGTCCCGCGCCAGGCACAGGATGGCCATCACTTCGGAGGCCGGCGTGATGTCGAACCCGGTCTCGCGCGGCACGCCGCGCGTGCGACCGCCGAGGCCGATCACGATGTCGTGCAGCGCGCGGTCGTTCATGTCCATCACCCGCCGCCAGAGCACGCGCCGCGAGTCGATGTCGAGCGCGTTGCCCTGGTGCAGGTGGTTGTCCAGCATGGCCGCCAGCAGGTTGTGCGCCGCGCTCACCGCCGCGAAGTCGCCGGTGAAGTGCAAGTTGATGTCCTCCATCGGCACCACCTGCGCGTAGCCGCCGCCCGCCGCGCCGCCCTTGACGCCGAACACAGGGCCCAGCGATGGCTCGCGCGTGGCGCT
Source organism: Chloroflexota bacterium (assembly GCA_034421255.1). Taxonomy (GTDB): domain Bacteria; phylum Chloroflexota; class UBA11872; order UBA11872; family UBA11872; genus JAJECS01. Next base: position 4,214 of record DAOUKN010000062.1, read on the forward strand.
GATGGCCCGGCGCCCCAGGCGCTGCAGCGCCTGCGTCAGCCCGATCGTCGTGGTGGTCTTGCCCTCGCCGGCCGGCGTGGGAGTGATGGCCGTCACCAGAACCAGGTCACCGTCCGGCGCGTCCTGCCGTGCCGCCATCGCCGCCTGCGTGACCTTGGCCTTGGTGCGGCCGTACGGCTCGATCTCATCGCCGCCCAGACCGACCTGCGCCGCGATCTCCTCGATGGGACGCAGCCTTGCGGCTTGCGCGATCTCGATGTCCGGCGGTTGTGCAGGGCTCATACGCTCTCCCGCGCTGGCATGCGGCACGACACGATCGGCACGGAATCCATTAAACCGCAGGCCGCATTCGCTGCACGATGCTTCCGGTGAAGCCGCCGCGCGGTATCGTGCAGGAAGTCCGGCCGGCGAAGGTGAGTGGGGACCGAGCATGAAGGCCGCCTATCTCGAAGGAACCGCCGACATTCGGGTTCGCGACGGCCCCGTCCCGACCCCGGCGGCTCACGAGGCGCTGGTTCGCGTGCGATCCGTCGGTATCTGCGCGTCCGACATTCACTACTACGAGCACGGGCGCATCGGGCGGTTTGTCGTGGAGCAGCCGCTGATCCTGGGCCACGAGCCGTCCGGCGAAATCGTTGCTGTCGGTGCGGATGTCTCGCACCTCGCGCCCGGCAACCGGGTGTCGATAGAGCCCGGGGTCCCCTGCCATGCGTGCGCGCACTGCCAGGCCGGCCGCTACAACCTCTGCCCGGACGTGGTGTTCATGGCCACGCCGCCGGTGCATGGCGCCTTCGCTGAGTACGTCGTGCATCCGGCGTCTCGCTGCTTCAAGATCCCCGACGGGATGAGCTACGACGCCGCGGCGCTCATCGAGCCGCTCTCGGTCGGGCTCTACGCGGCCGAGCGCGGGCGAGCCGTGCTGGGCGATCGGGCGGTTGTCCTGGGCGCCGGGCCCATCGGGCTGGTGACGTTGCTGAGCCTGAAGAGCCAGGGCATCGACGCCGTCACCGTCGTCGACATCGTCGACTTTCGCCTCGAAAAGGCCCGCGAGCTGGGCGCCGAGCGGACCGTGGATGCGCGCGAGGTCGACGTGGACTCCGAGCTGGCCGACAGCTTCGACGTGGTATTCGAAACCGCCGGCGCCCCGGCCACGGTGGTGCAGACGATTCGGCTGGCCGCCCGGGGCGGTCGCGTGGTGCTCGTGGGGCTCAGCCCCGACGACACCGCGCCCATCGACACCAATCACATCATCGACAAGGGGCTCGACGTGGTTGGCGTCTTCCGCTACGCCCACACCTGGCCGAAAGCCATCGAGCTTGTGGCCTCCGGGCGCGTCGATCTCGAACCGCTCGTCTCGGCCCACTACCCGCTCGACGACGTCCAGGAAGCCATGGATTTCGCAAGATCGCGCAAGGACGCGTGCATCAAGGTCATGGTCGAGCCGTGATGCAGCCGCACTATCTCGGTTCAACTCCCCTCAGTCATTCCGACCCCCGCTGTCATTCCGACCCCCTCCGTCATTCCGAGCGCAGCGAGGAATCTGGAACTCCCAACCTCGGCCGCCCCGACCGCCGCGGTCCGCCCTCATGAGCGTCCTCGACCGCTTCCGCCTCGACGGCCGCCGCGCCCTCGTCACCGGCGGCGGCACCGGCATTGGGCGGGGCCTGGCGCAAGCGCTGGCCGAGGCCGGGGCCGACGTCGCCGTGTGCGGTCGCACGCCCGACACCCTGACGCGAACCGTTGCCGAGATCGAGTCGCGCGGCGCCCGCGCCAAAGCGATCGCCGCCGACGTGACCCGCGCCGCCGACGTGCGCTCCGCCGTTCAGGCCGTGGCCGACGACTGGGGCGGCCTGGACATCGCGGTCAACAACGCTGGCATCACCACCTGGGTCGACGCCGTGGACATGCCCGAGGACGACTGGGACCGCGTGCTCGACACCAATCTCAAGGGCGTGTTCCTGTGCTCGCAGGAGGCCGGCCGCGTGATGATTCCGCAGGGGCGCGGCACGATCGTCAACGTGGCTTCGATCTCGGCGCAGATCATCAACCGCCCACAGCAGCAGGCGCACTACAGCGCGTCCAAGGCCGGCGTCGTCCATCTCACGCGCGCGTTGGCCGCCGAGTGGGCCGAACACGGCGTGCGCGTCAACGCGGTGAGCCCCGGCTACACCCGCACCGAGATGGTGAATGCGCCCCACATGATCCCGGCGCGTCCGATCTGGACGCGCGACACGCCCATGGGCCGCATGGCGGAGATCGAGGAGATCCAGGGCGCGGTGGTATTTCTGGCCAGCGACGCCGCGGCCTACGTGACCGGCCACGATCTGGTCGTCGACGGCGGCGTGACCGCCTGGTGACCAGTCCGGCTGAAATGTCCGCGCGGTACGAAACGGAACAGCGGCGGCACTCCGAATAGGTCGAAGCCTTGCGGCCGCGATCTGCTCGGGCGTGAGGAGCACTTCGCGGCGCGCATCGACCCGCAGGAATTGACATGCAAGTCTATGCTTGCATAACATGCGTCATGTGGACGTTTATCGCGCGATCGCTGACCGAACCAGGCGGGCCATCCTGGATGAGCTCGTGGACCGGTCGGGGCAATCGCTCTTCGAGATTTGTGGGCGCCTGACCATGAAACACGGCATCAGCTCCTCGCGGCAGGCGATCTCGCAACACCTGGACGTCCTGGAAGCCGCCGGGCTCGTTCGCACCAGGCGCGAGGGGAGGTCGAAGCTCCACTGGTTCGTGGGGGCGCCGCTGAAGGCAATCGGGCAGCGGTGGCCGGACTCAACAGACGAGGACATTTCACACTCAACGGAGGAGGACATCGAGAAATGAGAATCACCCTGGCCGGCGCATTCGTGGACGATCAGCAGAAGGCACTTCGTTTCTACACGGAAACACTTGGTTTTCGTGTCAAGCACAACATCCCTCTCGGAGAGCACTCGTGGATCACCGTGGTATCCGAGGAAGCTCCGGAGGGGACGGAGTTGGTGCTCGAGCCGGCTGCACACCCCGCAATCGGTCCTTACAGGAAGGCGCTCGTGGAGGACGGGATCCCCTATACCTCCTTCGCGGTCGACGATGTCGAAGCCGAGCACGAGCGTCTCGTGGCGAATGGTGTGCGATTCGTGCAGTCGCCAACCGACTTGGGGACGGTGATTACCGCAGTCTTCGACGATACGTGCGGCAACCTGATCCAGATCATGGAGGAGAAGGCTCAACCGTGACGCTCGCAACCGCCTGGTGACCGATCCGGCTGAAGTGTTCGCGCTCACCCCGACAGCCCAATGACCGACGACCTGCTGCTGGGCCTCGACCTTGGCACGACGAGCGCTCGGGCGGTGCTGACCGCTCGCGACGGGCGCATCCTGTCCACCCATGCGGCGGACTACCCCATGGACACGCCGCGGCCCGGATGGGCCGAGCAGGATCCCGACGCGTGGAATCGGGCGGCGTACGAGGCCCTCGGCGCTTGCGTCCGGGCCGCGCCGCATCCTTCGGCCATTCGCGGAATCGGGCTCACCGGCCAGATGCACGGCGCCACGCTTCTGGACGAGCGCGACCAATCGATCCGGCCGGCCATCCTCTGGTGCGACCAGCGCACGGCCGCGCAACGCCAGGCCATCGAAGACGAGATCGGGTTGGCCGAGGTCATTGCGCGCACCGCCAACCCGCCGCTGGAAGGCTTCACCGCACCCAAGCTGCTGTGGGTGCGCGAGCACGAGCCGGAAGCCTACGACCGGATTCGACGCGTGCTGTTGCCCAAGGACTTCATTCGCCTTCGTCTCACCGGCGAGGCCGCCGCGGACGTGGCCGACGCCTCGGGCACGGCGCTGTTCGACGTGGCCAAGCGTGAATGGTCCGAGTCCATGGCGCGCGATCTGGACATTTCCCTGGAGTGGCTGCCGCGCGTCGTCGAGTCGGCCGAGCCGGCCGGCGCGCTCACGGCCGCGGCTGCGGAATCCCTGGGCCTTCCCGCGGGCTTGCCCGTCGCCGGGGGCGCGGGCGACCAGGCTGCCGGCGGCGTCGCCGCCGGAATCGTCGCCGCGGGCGACGCGCTCGTGACCATCGGGTCGTCGGGCGTGGTGTTTGTGGCCGGCGATCAGCCGCGGATCGACCCCCGCGGTCGCGTGCACACGTTTTGCCATGCACTGCCGAACGCCTGGCACGTCATGGGAGTCACCCAGGGCGCGGGGATCTCGCTGCGCTGGGTGCGCGACACGCTGGGCGCGCGGGATTCGGGGGGCGATCCGTACGACGCGCTGACCCGTGAAGCCTCCGCCTCGCCTGCCGGCAGTCGCGGGCTCATTTGGCTGCCGTATCTTCAGGGTGAGCGCACGCCGCATCTCGACCCCAATGCGCGCGGCGTGCTGTTCGGTCTCACGACGGCCCACGGGCGCGGCGACGTGGTGCGCGCCGTGCTGGAAGGTGTGGCGTTCAGCCTGCGCGATGGACTCGAAATCATTCAGGATCTCGGCCTACCGGCGCGCCGGGTCAAGATCGCCGGGGGCGGCGCGCGCAGCCCGCTATGGCGGCAGATCGTGGCCGACGTGCTGGGTCTCCCGATAAGCCTCGAGCCCGAGGATCGCGGCCCGGCCTTCGGCGCGGCGCTGCTGGCGGGAGTCGCGGTCGGTGTGTACGACTCGGTGGAGGAGGCATGCGCGGCGACCGCGAGCCAAACCCACGCGGTCGAACCGGGGGCGGCTACGCGGGACGTCTACGAGGCGACTTACCGCCTTTATCGAGATCTCTATCCGGCTCTGGCCGGATCGTTTGCCGAGGTGGCGTCGCTGCAGGGATAACCCAGCCACGAACTTCAGAGCAGGCGCAGTTCGACTGTGCGGATGCGCGGGCCGTCGCACTCGACTAGCAGCACGTCCTGCCACACGCCCACCTGAAGCCGTCC
>DAOUKN010000063.1:0-8052 GCA_034421255.1 Chloroflexota bacterium
AGCTCGCGACGATGAGCACCGCCGGCGGCGCGTGGACATGCAGGTCGATGAGCGTGTGCCGGATACGGTGCGCGGCGTGGACTGAGGCCAGCGCCATGATCAAGCCCAGGATCGCGCGTACCGGCGCGTGATTCAGTAACGCACCGATGCCGTCCTCGCCGTGGGCAAGCGCCGCTGTCACGGCGTCCCACCCGGCGGCTCCGCCGATGCCCGTGACGAAGATCATGACCGGGATGAACATGGCGGCGATGACGCCGCCCATGCCGAAAACCGACCAGAAGATCGGCTCGTGCGACCGGCCTCTCATGCCGCGCCCACCCACCAGACCCAGGCGATGATCAGCCCGGTCACGACGGCCCACCCGCCAAACTGCGGCGCCACGAGCAGGAGTCCGGGGATTCGCCGCCCACGAATCCGAATGGCAACGGTCTGCGGCAGCAGGTTGAACCACGTGTAGGTGTGCCAGAGCGCGAACACGATGGAAACGACGTGGAAGACGACCATGCCCGGATTCCACAGAAAGTCCAGATAGGCCTGGTAGTCGGCCGCCGGCTGGCCGGCCTTGTGCAGCAGCACCAGCACCAGCACGACTTGCACGGCGATGAAGACCGACGAGCTCTCGCGCAGAAACACCAGCAGGTACGAGGGCCGCTTGGTCCACCAGGTCCATCCGAGCGAGCGGAACAACGGCTGCGTCAAGACTTCACCGTCCACGGCATGAGCAGCCGCCGGTAGTAGTCGATGGCGCCGGTCATCTTGGCCTGCTGAATGGCGCCGGCCGGATCCACGTGCTTGGGGCACACGGCCGAGCACTCGCCGACGAACGAGCATTCCCAGATGCCCTCGTCCTTGAGAATCACGTCGCGGCGCTGCTCGACGCCCTCATCGCGCGTGTCGAGGTTGTAGCGCTGGGCCAACGCCAGCGCCGCCGGACCAATGAACTCTTCGCTGTGGGAGGAAACGGGACAGGCGGCGTAGCACAGCAGGCAGTTGATGCACATGCTGAACTGCTGGTAGGCGGCGTGCTGGGCCGGGGTCTGGAGATATTCGGACGCGAGGTCGTCGGTGGCGCCGTCCTCGCGGATGATCCACGGCTGGACGCTCTCCAACTTCTCCATGAACCCTTCGAGATTGGTCACCAGGTCGCGCTCGACGTTGAAGTTGACCAGCGGCTCGACCCGGATGGGTCCGGGCATGTACTCGGACAGGAAGGCCGCGCAGGTGAGCTTGGGGTAGCCGTTGACCATCGCCCCGCACGATCCGCAGACGCCCATGCGGCACGACCACCGGTAGGTCAGCGTCCCGTCGATCGTGTCCTTGATGTAGTTGAGCGCATCGAGCACCACCCAGTCCTCGTGGTAGGGCACGTCATAGACCTGGTAGGTGGGCTCGTCCCAGTCCGGCTGGTAGCGAAAGACCTCGAATTTGACCATCGTCTCGATCGCCGTGCTCATGATTCGGTTGTCGCCGCCTTTGCTTGCTCGGAGGATCCGTACGTCCGCGATCCGGGAGGCCATTTCGTAATCACAACGTCTCGGAAGGACACCTCGGGCGTGCCGTCGTCCCCGCGCATCGCCAGCGAATGCTTCAGGAACTGGTCGTCGTCCCGGTCCGGGTGGTCGGTGCGCTGGTGCGATCCGCGCGATTCGGTACGGTCTCGGGCGCTTGCGGCCAGGGCCAGCGAAAGGTCGAGCATGTAGTCGAGCTCGAGCGCGCTAATCAGATCGGTGTTGTAGACGTTGGTGCGGTCGTCGAGGTCGACGCTGCCAAAGCGCTCCCGCAGGTCGGTGAGGATGGCGTAGGTCTGCTCGATGCCTGCCTGCGAGCGGTAGATGCCGGCGCCCTCTTCCATCGTCGTCGTCATCTCGCGCCGCAGCTCCGCGACCCGCTCGCCGCCCGACGGCTGTTCCAGAATGCGTCGAATGCGGGCTCGCTCCGACTCGACCTGCGACTCCAGGCGATCAACCGCCGCCGGATCGGACGCGCTCGCGAATTGCGCGGCGTTGCGCCCGGCGCGCGCGCCGAATACCACCAGCTCCGTGAGCGAGTTCGAGCCGAGCCGGTTGGCGCCGTTGATGCTCACGCAGGCGCACTCTCCCGCGGCGTATAGACCAGGCAGGCTGGTGGCGGCTTCGATGTCGGTGTCGATGCCGCCCATCATGTAGTGCACCACCGGCCGCACCGGGATCGACTCCGTGACGGGATCGATGCCGCCATAGTTCCGCGCCAGCTCGCGCACGAAGGGCAGCTTCGTGTCGATGCGGTGCTCGCCCAGGTGCTGGATGTCCAGGTGCACGTAGGAGCCGTAGGGACCGGAGTAGGTGTTCCCCTTTTCCTGCTCCTTGATGAATGCCTGCGACAGCCGGTCGCGCGGGCCGAGCTCCATGGTTCGCAGCTGCGGATGCCGCGGATCGTCCAGCGGCAGCGGCTCGCCCAGGTCGTAGTCGGCCAGGTATCGCTCCCCCTTGTTGTTCCGCAGCACGCCGCCCTCGCCCCGCGACGCCTCGGTGATGAGGATGCCGGTGCCCGGCAAACCCGTCGGGTGATACTGCACGAACTCCATGTCCTTGAGCGCCACGCCGGCGCGATAGGCCATGGCCAGACCGTCGCCAGTCTTGATGGCGCCGTTGGTCGTGAAGGGGAAGATGCGCCCCGCGCCGCCCGTGGCGATGATCACCGACTTGGCGTAGATGGGCCGCAGTTGGCCCGTGCGCAGCTCAATGGCCGTGCAGCCCTGGCATCGACCGTCGTCCACCAGCAGCTTCGTTGCGAACCACTCGTCGTAGCGCGTGATGGAAGGGAACTGCAAGCAGGTCTGGAACAGGCTGTGCAGGACGTGAAAGCCGGTCTTGTCGGTGGCGAACCAGGTGCGCTGGATCTTCATGCCGCCGAACGGCCGCACCGCCACGTGACCGGTCGCCTCGCGGGACCAGGGGCAGCCCCAGTGCTCGAGTTGGATCAGCTCGCGGGGCGCCTCCTCGACGAACATCTCGACGGCATCCTGGTCGGCCAGCCAGTCCGAGCCGCTGATGGTGTCGTAGATGTGGTCCTCGGCGCTGTCGTTGTCCTTGATGACCGCCGCCATGCCGCCCTCGGCGGCGATGGTGTGACTGCGCATCGGACAGACCTTGGACACGATGCCGATGCTGAGGTCGGGGTGCTCTTGGGCTACGGCGATGGCGGCGCGCAGGCCGGCGCCACCGCCGCCAATGACGAGCACGTCGTGCTGCAGTTGGTCCACGGCGCTCATGGTAGGCAGCCGATGTCAGGGCCGCAAAGCTATGCCGTGGGCCCTCGCTCCGCCCGGTCCCGGCGCAGCTCGACCGCGAGGTCGGGGCGACGCTCGATCAGGTCGACCAGCTCGTCGCGCATGGCCGCATGCTCGGGGTCGGACGCCTGATTCGAGCGTTGCAGGTCCGCCAGCAGCCGCCGCGCTCGCGCGAGATCGTCCGGGGCGGGTCGCGCCCGCCAGACGCGGCGCTGCACGGCCACGATGAGCGTCAGGACAATCCCGCCACCGGCCGCCATGAGCGCCCACCGGTCGGCGGTGGTGGTGCGAATGGCGCGCACGACGCCGGGCAGGGTGGTGTCGGCAACCTCGATGGCGAACGTGGTCCGGGCCGCGACGTCGCGGGCCTCCCAGCGGTCCACCGCGATCCCGGCAAACGACGTGGCCTCTCCCGGCGTCAGTCCATCCGGACTCGTCACCAACACGTCCTGCTCGCTCAGCAGCCGGACGACACCCGTTGGCAATCCGATGAGCCAGTCGAACGCGGCTGCGCCATCGAGGAGGCGAAGTCGATAGGAGTAGGCAATGGTGGTGACGCCGGGTCTCAGTGGCGCCAGCACGGCGAATCCGGGTCCCCCAATGACCAGCTCATTCGAGCTGAATCCGCTCACCGGCTGCAGGCCGAATGCGCCGTCGGGCACGGCGAACCTTAGCGGCGGCGGTGCGGTGGCCGAGGCCGCCGGCAGAAACGTCCGGTCGCCTGGAACGAGGACGTCGATCACGTCGAGGATGGCGATGGCGTCGGCGGTCTGATGCCGCATGAGCCGCGACACGGACTGCAGGGAGATGCCTGGGTTCTGGCCGGTGGGCTCGTGGATCGTGAGGGTGGTTTCGGCCTCGGTTCGACCCTCGAAGCGAATCCCGTCCGTCGTGTAGGAGACGCCTCCGTAGTCGATGCGGGCGAAATAAGCCGCATCCGCCGTGGTCGGGAGCCCCGTGAACGTGAACGTGCCGTCCGGGTTCGCGCCGGTCGTGAGGGTGGGGAGCGCGTCGGGGCCTCGACGCCCGACCAACGCCACCACCAGATCGGCCGGCACGGCGGCGCCCGCGGTGCCGTTCACCACGGCGCCGCGGATCACCCCTTGATCCTGGGCGCTAACCGGTTGCCAGGCCCAATTCAGCAAGACGACAAGCACCGCCGCCGCGGCGAGTAAGCGTGGCAGCGTCCGGCGGATGGCAGCAGTGAGGGCTAACCCCATGACGCGCCCAGGTCGCGGCTGCGGAACACGGTGCCGTCGCGCGCAATGGCGTAGAGCTCGCGCGGCGCCGCGGCGCTGCCGGTGACGACGACTATGTCGCCGGCGAGCGTCAGGCGGTTCCAGGACTGCATGCCGTCGACGGACTTGAAGACCCCGGCGTCGGTGGCCACGTAGACGGCGCCCTGGAACTCTTGACCGGTCGGCGAGACGTATTGGTCGCCGCTGTTCGGCTCGTAGTGCAGCGAGCGCACGTTGATTGTTGGCAACGCCCCGTTGACGAAGCCGTTGGCGCTGCGCCACGTGCCGTCCAAGCCTGTGGCCAGCACGCCTTCGCTGGAAGTGCTCACGACGATGTGCAACTCAGGCTGCTCGACAATGGCGATGCCCGTCACGTTCGGCGGCGCTATGGCAGCCAGTGGCCGCCACGTCGCACCGTCGTCGTCCGAGGCATGGAAGGCCCCGGCGGCATCGATGGCCACCAGGCGACCGGATTCACGTCCCGATGCAAGGTGCGCCAGGTCGAGCGATGTCGGTTCCTCGGTCCAGGTGGCTGCCGACGCGTCGCTGCGAAACTGCCCGTCGTCGGTGATGGCGACGAAGCCGGTGCGTGACGCTGTCACCGAGCCCGTAGCGCGCGGAAAGTCGGCGGGCTGCCAGGTGGCGCCGCCGTCGTTGCTGACCTGGAGCCCCGCCGGATGCGCGGCCACGAGCGTCTCCGGATCCGCGGACGAAACCGCCACCGTGCTGACAGCGGCGACGCCCACGTTGCCCACGGCGGTTTGCTCGCCGATGCCCTCGCGCGCGCCCAGGGTCACGATAAGAACCACGGCAACAAGCCCCACGACTGACGTTGCCCCTGCAAGCAGCCAGACCAGCGGGCGGCGCGCCGACGCTGGTGGCGGGCCGGGCGTGGCGCGCTCGGGGACCCGTGGCCGATCGACGAGCAGCTGCTCGACCTGCGCCTCCGCGCGGGCGCGCCGTCGTTCGTGCGCCCCCAGCTCCAGCGCAGCCTGACGGCGGGACTCCGCCGTCAGCTCGGCGTGCTCGGCGTCGCTGATCGCGCCGCGAAGCCGCTCGACATCGAGATCGGCCATCAGGTCGAGGGACCGCCGCACCTCGTCGCTGAACGGCTGCCGGCGTGCACGCACGCGTCGGGCCGTGTCGCGCAGCAGCGGCGTCGAGACCCAGGCCAGCCCGCCAACCGCGACAAGGGCGAGGCCAACCAGCAGGACTACCGGCGTCACGGTCGCTCGTCGTTGGGCGGATGCCGCAGTTGGTCGATCCGGGCTTCGAGCTCAGGCAGGCTGTCGTCGGCCGTCGAGACCGATTGCGGGCGTCGTCGCAGCAGCACCACTCCCACGGCCAAGACGCCCGCGACGGCGGCGACGATCGGCCCCAGCCAGACCCCCAGCGCCAGGCCCTGCTTCGGCGGGTCGCGCAGGATTCCGACTCCGTAGCGCGCCGCGAAGAAGTCGAAGATCTCCTCGTCCGACGCGCCGTCGCCAATCTTCTCGTTGATGATCGCGCGCATCTGCTGGGCCAACGGGGCGTTGGACTCCTTCACCGACTGGCCCTGGCAGACCGGGCAGTCCAACTGGTCGGCGATGCGCGATTGGCGGTCGTACAACGCGTCGGCATCGTTCTCGTCGGCGGACACGCCCGCGACGCCAAGGCTCGCGATGACCAGCGTCAGCACCAGGGCCGCGCGCAGGTTCATGGCGTTACCGGATGCCCCGCGGGCGCCGGAGCTTGCGCCGGCTGCCGTGTGGCGGCGGGCCAGGCGAGCACGAGCACGCCAATGAAATACAGCGCGCCGCCAACCCACAGCAGCGGCACGAGCGGATTCACCAGGATGCGGAATGACGCCGCCGATCCGTCGGGCTCCCAATCGTCAAGCAGCACGTAGAGATCGTCGAGACCGGGAAACGTGGTGCGAATCGCAACGTCGGATGTTGGTTGGTTCTCCCAGCCGACGTGAATGCGGCGCGACGGCGTCAGGCGCGCCGGCGGCTGATCGCCGCGCTCCACGTCCAGGTCGGCGTACACGGTCGTCAGGCCGGGCTGCGTCACCGGACGCAGGCCGCGAAACGTCACGGTGTGACCGTCGACGGTCGCGGATTCTCCCGGCGCCAGGCGCACGGCGGACTCTTGCCCGAAAGACGCCGAGCCGACGATTCCGATGGCGAACACCGCGACGCTGAAGTGCACGACGTGGCTGCCCAGCCGTCGCCGGCTGCCGACCAGGCTGAGCGCAATGCGGGGTTCGTTGGATGACTCGGGTGTGCGGGCGCGAATGCTGCGCGCCAGCTCGAGCAATGCTCCGGCTCCCACCAGGGCCGCCAGGCCGAATCCCAATAGGGCGAGCCCGGCGCGCATGCCCACGGCGAGCAGAACGGCGGAGACTGCGACGGTAACCACGATCGGCCAGCGCGTGGCCCGCCACGCGGCGCGCGCGGTCGTGCGCCTCCAGGCCAGGAGAGGGCCGATGCCCAGCAGCCCGAGCATGATCAGCAGCAGCGGCACGGTGACCTGGGCATAGAACGGCGGCCCAACCGCGATGCGTACGCCCTGCACAAGCTCGGAGAAGATCGGGAACACGGTGCCCCAGAGCACCGCCACCAGCACTGCCATCAGCAGCAGGTTGTTGAGCAGGACCCCGGCTTCCTTTGACGCCAGTGACTCGATAGGCAAGGGGGCTCGCAGCAGCGGCAGGCGGTACAGGAACGCCAGGACGGCGATCACCATGACGATGCCGACGAAGGTGAGGAATATCGGCCCCACGTCCGAGAGCGCGAATGAGTGCACCGAGGTGAGAATCCCGCTGCGCACGACGAACGTGCCGAAAACGGCCAGCGCGAAGCCAAGCAGCACCAGCCCCACGGACCACGCCCGCAATTGGCCGCGCCGCTCTTGCGCCAGCGCTGAGTGGATGTAGGCCGTGGCCGCGAGCCAGGGAAGCAGCGCGACGTTCTCGACCGGATCCCAACCCCAATAGCCGCCCCAGCCCAGCACGCGATAGGCCCACCAGGCGCCCAGCAGCAGGCCGGCGCCCTGGATGGCCCAGGCCACGAGCATCCAGTTGCGCATTTCGCGCAGCCAATCCTGCGAGATTCGCCCCGCGGCCAGGATGGCCGCTGCGAAGGCAAACGGAATCGTGAAGGACATGTAGCCGGTGAGAAGCATGGGCGGATGCACCTGCATGCCGCTGTCCCAGAGCAGGGGATTGAGCCCGCGCCCATCGACGGGCGCCACGACCAGCCGCTGGAACGGGCTCGACACGAACACGAGCACGCCGACGAAGAAGAGCGCGACGGCCGCCAGCGTGCCGATGCCCCACGGCGCGAGCGCGTCGTCGCGCGTGGACATGCGCCAGGCCGCCAGGGCGCTGAATAGACTCAGCCCCCAGGCCCAGAAGAGCAGCGAGCCTTCCTGTCCGCCCCACAGGGCGGAGATTGTGAGGCCCAGCGGCATCGAGCGGCTGGACGTGTCCGCGACGAAGGCGATCGAGAAATCCTGGCTGAGGAATCCCGCGGCGAGCGTGGAGACGGCGATGGTCACGACGGC
>DAOUKN010000064.1:0-7465 GCA_034421255.1 Chloroflexota bacterium
TGCCGCTCGTGCGCTATCGGATCGGGCTGCCGGCGGCTGGTTCGGGGTCAGACCCAGGCTCGTAACGGCTACAGGGCGCCTGTTACCGGCGCGGGAAGGGCGCGGCCAAGCGGCTGCGCGTTAGGCTGCGGCCTCTTTGTCCCGCGCGTCGCGGCGGCCGTTCATTCCCGCGAACAGGCCTTCGATGACGCCTTCGATCCGCGCCACGCGCTCGCTGAGCGCGTCGATTCGGACTTCAAGGGCCTTGAAGCGAGTCTCGAAGCGGTCTTCCAGCGCCTCGAAGCGAGCCTCGAAGCGGTCTTCTAGCCGGTCGATTCGGGCATTGATACGTGCCGTGACGGTCAAGATCAGACCGCCAAGCCCGACGAATAGCGCCGCGCCCACGCTCAGAATTCCGATCAACTCCGGGGTCATGCGTGGGCCTTTCGACAGGCCGCTGACGGCGGCCTGTGGCGAACAACTATAGCGCCACCGGCAGGGCGCGCTCGATTCCCTTCCGGCGAGACGCCGCGGCTATTCCGCCGTCACCGGCGCGGGGATGTCGAGCTCGACCGTGATGCCGTCGGGATCGCGCAGGTAGAGCGTCCCGGTGCCTTCGAACTCGCCGGCCGTCTGCCACACGGGCGCTTCGCGGTGGAATGACGCATCGAGCTCCTTCAGCCGCGCGACGGTCGCGTCCCAGTCGTCGACGGTGAGGCACAGGTGCGCGTTGCCGGCGTTGTACGTCTCGAGATCGACGCGGCCCGGCGGCGGCTCGTAGTAGCGCAGCAACTCCAGCTCGACCTCGGTGCCGGGCAATCGGAACAGCGCGATCTCGAGGCTGCAGTCGGAGTAGCCGATGATGTCGCTGATGTAGGGCTCGTCGTAGCGGCGGCGGAAATGGGGGCCCTCGCCGAGCAGAGCGCTATAGAACGCGACGGATCTGTCCAGGTCCGCCACGGTGAATCCCACGTGAACCACCTTCGTCACACCCATGCAAACTGCCTCCTCAGTTTCGGTAGCGCACCTGCGCTTCGAGCTTCTCGATCTGGACGGGCTGGGGGCCGGGCGTGCCGCGGGCGAGCCGCACCCCGACGAGATTCTCCCCCACCGCGAACTGCCGCGGCTGGGCCGGATAGACCAGCCAGCCGTCCTCGATGGTGGGCGGTCCGAGCCGGAGGTTGTTGAGGCGCACCTCGACACGGTCGGCGATCGCGCGGGCGGGAGGATCATTCATCAGGCTGCGGTCGGGGTGCCCGATCTGGGCGATTTCGACAGGGTCGAGACGCTCGTCGGCAGGGAGTGCGGTGGCGGCCGGATCGGAGAGCAGCACGTGCACGTCCACGCTTGCCACGTGCTCGGCATCGCCCGCCAGGTCGTCCGCCACGTACAGCGTCAGCAGCGTGTCGGCGGCGCCGTCCCACGCCAGCGGGGCGGGCAGCGGCGCGAACATGTTGCTGTTGAAATACATGTTGCGCGGCGTGTACCAGCCTTCCGGGTTCGGGATGACGATGGGGCCGTGGCCGCCGCCCCGCCGCTGGACGACGAAGGTCTTGTCCTTGCGGTGGAAGCCGTCCGGCTCGGCCAGTTCGATGTAGGCCCGGTATTGGGCCTCGGCCGCCGGCCAGTTCAGGGCCTTGAGGCCGATGCGCTCGGCCGACTCCAGCGAGCTGTGCTCCCAGTTGAACGTCTGCACGCCGTCCGCGCCCTGGTGGAACCAGTTGGCGAACACCCCGCGAAACACCTCGATCGGCGGCCACATGTAGCCGTCGGAGGAGTGGTGGTCGTCGATGGCCGGGTAGAGCTTGATCGGGGTCCCCGCCGTGATGCGGCGAAACGCGGCGATATCCACGTCAAACGAGCGGCAGCCGATGACCATCAGGTCCACGAGCAGCTCCTGGGCCCAGGACTCGATGTCGATGCCGTCGAAGTGGCAGCCCATCAGGTTCTCGGGCACGCGCACCGCCAGCAGCAGAGGGCGGCCCCGGGCTTCGGCGACGTCCAGCGTCATGCGGCGCACCTTGCGCATGAAGGTCGTCAGCCGGTCCCGCAGCTCCCACTGCCGCCCCCACGGCAGCACCAGCGGAATGCGCGCGAAGTCGAGCGTGATGCCGTCGTAGTCGTAGTCCTCGGCGACCTCGCGCAGGATGCCCAGCTTGTAGTCGTGGACCTCGTCGAGGGCGAAGTTCCAATAGCCGTTGGCGTTCCAGGCGGTCATGAGCAGCTCCGGGTGCTGCTCCTTCATGGGAATCGGGCTCACCGGACCGAGATCGTTGTCGGAGCCGTTGATGCGGTAGAGGTAGAAATTCTCCAGGCCGCGCTGCTGGGATGCCTCCAGGAAGGTCTGCATGATGTTGACGCCGTCGTCGGCCCAGCGGCGGAATCCGGGCGCGTCGATCAGGACCTGGGTGCGGCTGGGAAAGGGCGCCTGATGTCCCTCGTTCCAGTCCCACCACATGCTGTCGAGGCGCACGGCGGGATCGTCGGCCCACTCGAACTTGAAGGCCAGGAGGTCGTCGATGTCCTTGATCGGAAAGTTGGCGCCGTCGCCCATGATCACGTCGAAGTGGACGACGACTCGTCGCTGACGCTCGATGGCGGCCAGATGGTCGGCGGAGAGATCGACTCGCGCATCGCCCGGCGACGTGAACGGCTCAGCCATGAGGCTCTCCGAAGCGGCGCGAAGCCCCCTCACGGTGCGCCGCCAGTGGCGAGGCGTCAACTAGGACGACGCAGTGGCCTTTACTCCGGATCGCAGTACTTGATCGGGCCACCGCGGCTCAGCGGGAGGTCGTCCGGCACCCGCCTCCCGACGTAGTAGTCCCAGACGGCAAGCTCGGCCTCTCGGCCATAGAATCCCCACCGATCGGGATGCGGGTTTCGGCTGGGGAAATTCTCTCGCGTGGCCTCCAACCATTCGTCCGGGCGGTAGGCGCCGACGATCGTGGTTCCGACACGCGCCAGCACGAGGCCATACCGCCGCGCGCGTTCGACATTGACCTTCCAGGCGTACTGCACGGCGTGGTAGGGGTCTTCGCCCTCTATGTGGGTCTGGGCGATTGAGATGAGCAACAGGGGCTCGCGCACTTCAAACGGTTCGGCCGTGGTCAATGGCTACCTCGCTCGGAATTGCCGACACGACGCAGCATGACAGCACAGATGGAAGACCAATGGAACGGGCCGTTCGCGCTATCGGATATCCTGGCATCCAGGCGGGAGGCGTGGCTCGCGACGGGGCGCGCCTGGAACCTTCCCGCGCGCCGAGCGGGACTGATCGGCGGGAGGCGACGATGCGAGAGGACTATTTCCACCGCGTTCAGCGGGAGACGGCGACGCGGGTGTGGGTGAACAATCCAACCGAGTTCGATCTGCACGCGTCGGTCGACGCGGGGGCGGTCTCGGGGACCACCAATCCGACCTACGGCTCGGTGCTGCTCAGGCGAGAGCCCGAGTACGTCGTGCCGATCATCGACGAGGTGGCCGCCGTCGAAACCAATCCCTATAAGGCCGCCGACGAGGTCTACCAGCGCATCACGCGCCGGTTCATGGAGGGCTTCCTGCCGCAATGGGAGTCGAGCGGCGGCGCCTGGGGCTTCGTCACCATGCAGGATGACCCCCGCCTCGACGAGGATCCCGACCTGATCGTGGACGCCGCGCTGCGGCACCGCGAGGTCGCGCCGAACTATCTCGCCAAGATCCCCGTCATCGAGTCGGGCATGGAGGCCATGCGGCGGCTGGTGGGCCTCAACATCCCCATGTGCGCCACCGAGTGCTTCGCCGTCTCGCAGGCCGTGGCCATGTGCGAGGTCTACGAGAAGGCCGCGGACGCCACCGGCAACACGCCGCCGTTCTTCATCACGCACATCACCGGCGTCCTCGACGACGACCTGAGCGAGTGGGTCGCGGAGAACGAGGTCGATCTCGCGCCCGAGCTGGTGCGCATGGCCGGCTCGATCATCGCGCGCAAGCAGTACAAGGTGATCAAGGAGCGCGGCTTCCGCACGATCTTCCTCGGCGGCGGCGTGCGCGGGACGCACCACTACACCGAGTTCGTGGGCGGCGACGCGCACATCACGATGAACTGGTCGACCTTCGACGAGCTGATCCAGGAGGACGGGCCGGTCGTCGACCGCATCCACGTGACCGACGATCCCGCCGACATCGCCGAGCTGCGGGCCAAGATTCCGCGCTTCGCCACGGCCTACGACGACGACGGCCTGACGACGGCGGAGTTCACCGAGTACCCGGCCCTGGTGCGGTTCCGCAACTATTTCATCGACGGCTGCGAGCACCTGGACGAAGAAATCGCCAAGCGGCACGCGGCCGCGGCGGTGGCGTAGGCGGGGCGGCCCCGCGTTCGGCGGGGCCCCTGGCTGTTTTAGGTTGCTGGCGTAGCCTCTGAGCTTCAGTCCGTGTAAGCCGGAAGCCAGGGCGGCCAGAGCGAGGCATCGACTCCAGCGGCCGCACTCCTACTAGGGCAAGAGGCGCCTACGACTCAACTGGCCAGCGTGCCAAGAATCCGCAGAGTGACCGCCAATGCCTCGTCGGCCCAGGAATTGAGGTCTCTGAGCAACTGCTCGCCAGTGTCGGCTTCGGTGAATGTAAACACTTGGTCAATGCAAGACACGAGTTCGCGATCTGAACGGTCTGGATCGCTATCGTATTCGGCGGTTCTATGGTGAAGATCAACGAACGCTGATACGGCCATAATACCCGAGACTGGCGATCCAATGTGATGCAACGACACGACCATCGTGAGCCGATCCTCACCCAAGGTGAGGTCCGATCTGATCCAGTACTTGTTCTCTGACCTGTTGGCCCAGTAGTCGAGCCTGCGAGCGGTTTGCACGATTTGGTACCACCACCAGTGGCCGCGGTCGTCGTGGGGGCCTCCCGCATCGACCCAGAAAGAGAAGGGCACGCGCAGCGCGTCAAATTCCTCTTGCGCCTCACTCAGTCGAGTCTTGATGGCACCGGTCAACTGCGGAAGTAGGGCTTCGGCAACGTGGTTGACCTGGCGGCGCTGCTCAAGGATTTCAGCTTGATGGCGCTGACGCCGCGCGGCGACGACGGCGGCAACGTCTTGGGTACGGCTTGCGGCGGCGGCGGCGGGCATCTGTTCGGCAGCCGCTTTCGCAACATCGGACACCGCGCGCCACAGGTCCTCACTCAATCGCCAGGTCATCAGCCTGACAAGCACGTCAAGGCGCCCCGCGTCAGCGTCCTTAAGGGCGTCCAGGTAGTCGATTCGATCCTCTCGACGAATACGGAGTGGCAAGTAGCCATCCTTGATGAGCACCATCGATGCCAGCAGCCGCGCGACGCGCCCATTCCCATCTTGGAAGGGGTGAATCTGGACAAAGCGATGGTGCAGCCACGCGGCCTTGATTACCGGGTGAATTTCCTCGTCCCGTTCATGGAATAGGCGGACCAGTACGTCCATTTGTGCGGCCACTTGCTCAACGGGCGCATACTGGTGGAGGATCCCGTTCGGCGTTAACGGATTGTTTGGCTGTTTCTTGTACTCGCCATGCAGCATCTTCATTTCAACTTCATTGCCAAAGCGATCAAGGGCTGTGTGGGTCTTTTGCGAGCGCGTTACCAGCGCGTGCATTTGGCGAATATATCCGGTCGTAAGGTCTCGTTGCTCGCCAATATAGTCCATGATGAAGTCGAGTCCACGGCGGTGATCGCGCAACATGTGGAGCGTTGATTCAGGAACGGATTCGCCCGCACGGTCTAACGCGTCTCTCGTGAATCCGTCCGTTACGAGGGTCTGGGTGAGGCCGCGGTCGAGATCATAGAGGCCCTCTATGATGCCAGTCTCCACGGCGATCGATCGATTTAGTCTTTCCGTGAAACCCCTAAGCACATCGGTATCAAGATCGATCTTTGTTTGATCCCATATCCTCCGAGTGTTGCTAAGCCGCGCAAGATCAACGATGACTTCGGGGATTGAAATCTGCTCTAATGGCAAAATGGGATTCCAAATAGCGGTTTGCACGCCCGGACCCCTTCTGTGGAATGAATCGGGATTATATCAAAGTATGCATCGACTGGACAACTGAATAAGTGTCACGAGACACCGCGCCCGGATGCCTTCAAACCAGCCGCAGTGTCGCGGAAGACGCTGCAGCCACTCCGCGCACTGTGAGATGATGACCTGACACAGGCTGGCTAGGGACTGGTCGGTGTATGGGCCTAGGGCTGGATTGCGGAGTTCGCCGGAATGACTGAAGGGAAGTGGTAGGGGCATGACGTCAGACGAGCACGCGGGCAACCCTTTTGCGGTCGAGGGCCGCTGGTATCGCGGCAACCTGCACACGCACTCCACCAACTCCGACGGGCGCAAGTCCCCCGAAGACGCGGTGAATTGGTACCGCGACAACGGCTATGACTTCATGGCCCTCACCGATCACAGCGTGCTGAGCGACACCTCGGCGCTCGCGACCGACGACTTCATCACCATTCCGGGCATGGAGATGCACGGGCCCGACCCGTGGCTGGGGACGCGGTACCACATCGTCGGGCTGGGCATGCACAGCTTCGACCGGGGCGACGAGTCCCTGGGCCCGCAGGAGGCCATCGACCGGGTGAACGCCGACGGCGGACTGGCGATCCTGGGGCATCCCTACTGGCTCGGGCAGACCGCCGCCGACATGAGCGAGCTCGAGGGCTTCGTGGGGATGGAGGTCTTCAACTCCATCTGCGACCGTAACCGGGCCAAGGGCTATTCATCGGTCCATTGGGACGACTACGGCGACACCCTGGGCGTCACCTGGGGCTTTGCCACCGACGACACCCACTGGATGCTGAATGAGGAAGGCCGCGGCTGGGTGATGGTGCGCACCACCGACTTCAGCCAGCGCGGCTTGCTGGAGGCCATGCGCGCGGGCCACTTCTACTCCTCCATGGGCCCGGAGCTCCACGACGTGCAGATCAGCGCCAGCCACGTGCACGTGCGCTGCTCGCCGGCGCGGCGCGTGTCCTTGGTCACGGCCCGGGCCGGCGGCATGAGCCTTAACGCCGCCAGCGGCGACTTGCTCGCCGACGTCACCATCGAGCGGCGCCAGTCGCCCGCCTATCCCGAGCGCTACCTCCGCGTGGAGGTCGAGGACACCGAGGGCCGCATCGCCTGGTCGAACCCGCGCCCGGCCTGAGTCGCGGCGGTCTGCTCGCCTCAGGGAGTTTCCCCGTGGCACCGGCGCTCTCCCGTCGCCCCGGCGCTCTCCCGTCACCCTGGGCCTCTCTCGTCACCCCGGCGAAGGCCGGGGTCCAGGTTCGACCACGCGCCCAGACTGGAATCCGGCCCCCCCGCCTTCGCGGGGACAGGCTCCGCCGGAATGAGGGAGCGTATTGCGAGAGGTTCCTTCAAGGGAGAATGGACTTGAACCGAGGATTCTTGTAGCCGCGTGAAGCTCTTCCTCAAGGTCGCGTTGTTCACGCTGGTCGTGCCGGGTGGGGTTGCGGTGCTGGTGCCGTTCTT
>DAOUKN010000065.1:0-1648 GCA_034421255.1 Chloroflexota bacterium
GCCCGTCAACGCGCCGGAGCGCATCCCATTGCAGAAACCGCGAACGGGACGACGCACCAGCGCCGAGGTCAAGGGCCGCCGCGGCCACTCCGTGCGCAGCCGGCCCATGGACCCCGACGATCCGCCCGACATCGCGGTCATCGACACCGTCCGCGCCGCCGCCGCCCGACGGCCGCAACAGGGCACGCCCCAGATCGACGTCCAGGACCTGCGCGTGCATCGCCGAATGCGCAAGGTCGGCAACCTGATGCTGTTCGTGGTCGACGGCTCGGGCAGCATGGCCGCCCAGCGACGCATGCAGCTCACCAAATCGGCGGTGCTCTCGCTGCTTGCCGACGCGTATAAGCGGCGCGACCGCGTCGGGGTCATTACCTTTCGCAAGACCGAGGCCTACGAGACCGTGCCCCCGACCTCGAGCCTGGACGTGGCCCACGCCCGCATGCACGAGCTGCCCACCGGCGGCCGCACGCCGCTGGCTCACGGGCTGGAGCTGGCTCGCCTCGTGGTCGAGCGCGAACGCGCGCGCGACGCCCAGCTGCGCCCCATCCTGATCCTGCTGACCGACGGCGTCGCCAACGTCGGGCTGGCCGCGGGCTCCGATCCGATCACCGACGCCCTGCAATCCGCCGGCGCCATCGCGCGCGACCGCGTGCCCGCTCTTGTCGTCGACGCCGACCGCCGACACAACCGCAGCGGCTCGCTGGTGGAGCTCGCCAAGCAGATGGCCGCGGCCCACGTGCGGCTGGACGCCCTGGCCGCCGGGCAACTGACCAGCCTCATTCGCCTCGCCGCGGCCTAAACCGCCGCTCCGACGGAGACCAGCCGTGAGCCGACCGCCGCCGCGCCGTCTTCCACGCCGGATTTCGGTTGTCGGACTCTCCGGCTCGGGCAAGACGACGGTCGCCCGGCAACTTGCCCGACTCGGGGATACGCCGCACGTCGAGCTCGACGCGTTGCACTGGGTCTATCCCGACTGGGCCGAGCCTCCCGACGAGGAGTTTCACGCCGCGGTGGGACGCGCCCTGGCCGGTGACGCGTGGGTGGTCGAGGGCAACTATCGGAGCGTCCGCGCGGTGTACTGGTCGCGGGTCGAGATGATGGTGTGGCTGGACCTGCCGCTGTGGCTGGCCAGCGGGCGCGCGCTGTGGCGCAGCCTGCGGCGCGTGGGGTCGAACGAGCCGCTCTGGGGCATGCAGCGGGAGTCCTTCCGACACTCGGTCCTGAGCAGCGAAAGCCCGTGGATCTGGAACCTCCGCGTCCACCGGAAGCGGCGAAGCCAATTCACCCGACTCGCCGCGGAGCTCGAGCATCGGGGCGGACAGGCGGTGCGGCTGCGCTCCCAACGCGAGGTCGACCGGTGGCTGGAGCGCCTGGCGAACCAGGCGCCGTTACATCCCAAGCGCTAGCTGCGCCGGAGCCGGCGGAGGGCCCAACACCGGCAGCGACTCGCCCATGGTCCCCACCCGCTCCCGCAGCACTTGCGCCCTTGCGTGCAACTCGTTGCCGACCGATTGGTCGACGTAGCGCGTATCGCCGGGATACAGCCCGGAATAGAGCGACTCCAGGTGGGGAAAGTAGCGCCGCAGGTGGTGCATGAACCAGCGCTTCGGCTCTCGGTCCAGGTGAAGCATCACCACGCCCACGCGCC
>DAOUKN010000066.1:0-8378 GCA_034421255.1 Chloroflexota bacterium
TCGGCCCATATCCCGGTGCATACGCCCGCTCCTCAATCCTCCGCCTGGCGACGCCCCATGGTCCGCCCCGCCCCCCGATTTATGCAAAGGTCTCCCTTCGCGGGAATGACGGAGGGGTTACGCAGGGGTCTCCCTACGCGGGAGTGACGGACTCAAAGTTGCCCACGACTCGTCTGTGCGACCATCGGCCCGCGCAATCTGTCGCCAACGGAAACGCTGACGCGCATGAGCACCTCCGACGCCGGACCGTCATTCGATCTCACCGGCCGCGTGGCCCTGGTGACCGGGGGCGGTCGGGGCATCGGTCGCGGCATTGCCCTGGCGCTGGCGCATGCAGGCGCGGACGTCGTGCTGGCGGCACGCTCGCAAGATCAGCTCGAGGCTACCGCCCACGAGATCGAAGGACTCGGACGCCGAGCGCTGGCGCTCCCGACCAACGTCGCGGACCTGGACGAACTCGCCACGCTCTTCGCCAAGACCGACGACGAGTTCGGTCGTCTCGACATCCTGGCGAACAACGCCGGCATCGGTCTGCGTACGCCGGTGCTTGAGGTCACGCCCGACGAGTGGGACCGGGTGCTCGACATCAACCTGCGCAGCGTGTTCTTCGCGTCGCAATATGGCCTGCGCCTGATGGTGCGCGGCGGATACGGTCGCATCATCAACACGGGGTCGCTGACGAGCTTTTTGGGATTCAAGCCCATCTCGGTCTACGGCGCGTCGAAGGGCGGGGTGGCCCAGCTCACCAAGGCTCTCGCCGTGGAGTTCGCCGAGCAGAACATCACAGTCAATGCCATTGCGCCGGGCTACATCCTCACCGACCTCACGCAGCCGCGATACGACGATCCGGTGTGGAGCAATTGGATTCTGGGCCGCACGCCGATGAACCGCTGGGGCATGCCGGACGACCTGGCCGGTGCAGTGGTGTTTCTCGCCTCCGAATCGGCGTCGTTCGTGACAGGACACGTCCTGCCGATTGACGGAGGCTGGCTGGCCGGATAGCAACGGCGCAATCGTCCGGTGGCCCGCGCTGCGTGCAGCGTGGGAGGCGCAAAAGCGCGTAGGCGCAGCGGACTGGATTCCAGCTTCCGCCGGAATGACGAACGGAGTGGCCCTATCCGGCGGCGGTCGGCTCGATCCACACCGCGCCGTCCCGGTACCACTCCTTTTTCCAGATCGGCACGGTGGTCTTGAGGGTGTCGATGATGTAGCGGCACGCCTCGAAGGCCTCGGCGCGGTGCGGCGCGCCGACCGCGATGACCACGCTGGCCTCGCCGATGCGCAGCTCGCCGATTCGATGCTCGATCTCCACGTCCGTCAGGCCCCAGCGCTCCTCCGCTTGCCGCCCGATGCGCTCCAGCTCCTGCAGCGCCATCGGCTCGAACGCCTCGTACTCCAGCTTCACGACCGGTCGCCCGTCCATGTTGTCGCGGACGATGCCGTGGAAGGTGCAGATGCCGCCGTTGCCGGGCCGCGTCACCCGCTGGATCAGCGCGTCGGCGTCTATGGGCTCGTGGGTCAGGCGGATGTTCATGCGCCCCCCGACACCGGCGGAATCACCGCCAGCTCATCGCCGTCCGCAAGGACGGTGTCCGGCGGCACGAACTGCTGATTGCGCGCGAACGAGACATGATCGGCGCGGCCGGCCAGAGCCGGCACGTCCTCGGCCAGCAGTTGAAACAGTCCGCGGGCGGTGGTGCCTGCGGGCACGCAGAGCTCGCGCCGACGCGCACCCGCCGCCTCGGCTACGGAGGCGAACAGCAGCAGTGACACTTGGATGGTCTCAACTGCCACCGGCGCCTCAGTTGCAGGGTGAGTCGCGTTTGAACCGCTCATGCTTCGAGCCTAGCAATCCGGCACGGCCTCGCGGAGCAAACCCGCCGGGGGCTGTGCGACCATCGCAGCGGTTCTAGCCGCAAGGGGAGCTCCATGTCGCACGCGCACCACGGGTCGCACTCAACCCAAGAGCACCGGCACGAATCCGAGCAAATCGGCGCCGTCAAGTGCGCCGTGCTGGTCATTAGCGACTCGCGCACCGAGCGTACCGACCGCTCCGGACGCACGGCCGAGCGGCTTATCACTGACGGCGGCCATGAAATCGTGCACCGGGATCTTGTGATCAACGACGCCGACCTCATTCGCGGCGCGATCGACGCGTCGCTGGCGGCCGGCGCCCAGTTCGTCTTCTGCACGGGCGGCACGGGTCTGGGCGATCGCGACATCACCGTAGACACGGTGACGCCGATGCTGGACAAGGTGCTCGACGGCTACGGCGAGTGGTTCCGCCGGGCCAGCTGGGACCAGATTGGACCCGCAGCCATCCTGTCGCGCGCCGTGGCCGGCAAGCTGGGACGGGCGCTGATTGTCTGCTCACCCGGGTCGACGGCTGCGGTTGAGCTGGCGCTTGGCGAGCTGCTGGTTCCCGAGCTGCGCCACTTCATCCGCGAGGTCTCGCGCTAGCTCAGCGGCCGACGCGGCCCGTTGACCGCGTGGATTGCAGCGACGGATGCCACCGATTGCCTTCCCCGAGCAAGCTGCCGTACGGCTTGAAAGGGAACTACCGGAAATGCACCTGGATGCCCGCGGCGAGATCCCCTTAGCGTTTCGGTCCGCCAGTCGAGCGCGAGCATGGGTAGACCGACGCGTGGCGGCCGGCCCGCCCGCCCGAACGTCGCCCTGGCCTCCAGCACGTCCCGAGGCCCTTCCCCACGCGCGCCATCCCCAATTGTTCAAAGGTCTCCCTGTGGGTGCGACTAGATCTCCTCGACGACCGTGGCCTCGATGCCGCGGTGCAGGTCGCGGTGGGTGTAGTAGTAGACCACCAGAACCCGACCGTCCCGCAGCTCCACGGCCCAGGGATAGCCGCAGTCCGAGGTCATGGAGTCGCTGCGCACATCGAGGACGGGGCAGGTGTCGAGGTCGTCGCACTCGGAATCCGTCACCCGCACGGTGCAGCCGCGCTGGCCGTCCCAGCGCGTGCCGGTGGTGACGAACACGCGCCCGTCGCTGAGCGGCAGCATGTGACTCGGGCTGCCGTAGATCGAGGTGGGCTCCCACGGCGACCAGGTCTGGCCGTCGTCGTCCGACTCGACCCGCGCGACGATGGTGCCGCCCTGGCTCCCCGACAATTTAATCCGCGGCGAGCCTCGCGGGTGGCAGCGATACAGGACCACGAGGCGACCGCTAGGCGTGCGGTGAATGGCCGGCTCGCTGAAGTGCACGATCGAATCCTCGGCGATGCGCCCGCCATAGGTCCAGGTTTCACCGAAGTCGTCGGAGACGCGCAGCATGCCGAAGTAGGGCTGCTCACCGCGAGGACGCTCGGTGGCCTTGCTGGGCATGAGCAGCCGACCGCCGGGCAGCTCCAGCAGCGCGCTGCGACACACCCCCGCGTGCTCGGCGGGGTGGCCCCATGCGGCGTCCGGCAGGCGGGGAAAGCGCACGGGATTGGTCCAGGTGCGCCCGCCGTCGCGAGACCGCACCCAGAACGGGACGCCCGGTCGGGAAATCCAGGTGGAATGCTGCGGCGATCCAACGTCCCGCGCGTGCGGCGGCGCACGGAAGACGAACTCAGCGAACCCTTGGGCCGGAACAAGCTCATTGCTCGACGCGTGAAGAAAGATGCTGCCGTCGCTGAGCGTGTGCGTGCCGAAGTCGATCACGCCGCCGCGCGGATCGTTGGTGACGAGCCAAGGCTCGCTCCAGGTTTGGCCCTCGTCACTCGACGCGACGGCGCGCACGTCGAAGAGGGGATGGCTGTGGTGCGCGTGGCCGAGATGCGGGGAGCGGTGGAAGAGCACCAGCAGCTCGCCCGCAGGCGTGCGCACGACGTTCGGCGCTGTGGCGTAGTGGCCGGTCTCGCGGTAGACGGTGAGGTGCTCGACGACGCGCCAGCTCATGGGCTCAGTGGAACCGCGGTGCGGCGGTCGGGCATGGCGGCTCGCCTCCCGGTGGAGCACGTCGTCACGGTCAGTCTACGGCGAGTGAGGTGCTGTCCGAATCGCAGGCGACATGAGGTTCAGGGTAGGGGCGGTTCGCGAACCGCCCGTTCCCCCAAAGCTCCAGGTGTTCCGTGTGGCAAACAGGTGCAGCAGGACCTGGATTCTGGCTTTCGCCGGAATGACGCAGGGCTACTCAACCCCTTCATACAGAGAGCGAAAATCGGACGGCGACCGCGAGGCATCCCCGTGATAGGCTGCCGCACCAGAATCGAGCCCGCGGATTGAGCGGAGGCGCGCCGTCTATGAGTTCGCCACGGCAGGCAGCGATCGAGTCGTGTATCAAGCGGTTTCGCACCGGCACGCTGACCGAGTCCGACCTGCGAGACACCTTGCAGGCGCTCGCCAACGGCGAGGGCAAGCGTCAGGAGTTGCTGTACCTCCAGGCCGGCACGGCGTCGGTCAACTCAGGCGTGATCGGCATGTTCATCGCGCGGGACGGCGAGATCGACGAGGGTCCGCCGGACCCCGACGACATGCCCTATGACACCGTCATGGACGCCCTGAACGACGGCTGGCGCATCATCAAGTTCCCGGAGCTGGCCGTGATCCTGGACGAAACCAGACTCCACGGGCCGGGCGTCGAATTCATCCTCGAGAAGGTGAGGTAAGCCCGCCATGCGTACCCACGACTGCGAACCGACGCTCACCGACTCCCAGGTCCTCGACTTCTGCAAGACGGGCTATCTGCCGCTCGAGGGCGTCGTGCCTGACGATGTCAACCAGCGGGTCGTCGAGTTCATGGACGAGCACGCGCCGCACATCGAGCCGGGCGACTTCGCCAACCACGAGCCCAACGAAATCCTCGACGAGGACTGGTTCATCGACGGCGTGATGTGCAATCCGGCGGCCGCCGGTGCGGTGCGCTGCCTGCTCGGACGGAACTTCGCGCTGCCGAGGATCATGTCGAGCCACCGCGTCCACATGCCGGCCCGCGCCTACGGCTGGCACCGCGACGGCGGCTCGCTCTCGAACCACGAGCTGAACTATCTGCAGGTCTACTACTACCCGCAGGACACGACGGTGGAGATGGGCGCCACGGCGTTTCTGCCCGGCTCGCACCTGTACTGGCCGTTCGGCCAGGGCAGCTCGGGCCTCTACGGCATGTATCGCGGCACGGTGTCGAGTGCGGCCCCCGCCGGGTCGATCTTCATCTCGGCTTACTCCGTGTGGCACCGGCGCACGGAGTCGACGGCATCGGGCATTCGCAATCTGCTGAAGTACAACTACTGGCGCACGACGGCGCCGGAGCGCGACTGGGTGCGCGAACCGGACTTTGATCCCGCGACGGCCGTCTACGGTCCCGGCCCAGACGCACCGCCCGCACCGCGAAATTCCTATCTGGCCGTGGCGCGCAT
The DNA here is from genome assembly GCA_034421255.1 of Chloroflexota bacterium. Classification (GTDB taxonomy): domain Bacteria; phylum Chloroflexota; class UBA11872; order UBA11872; family UBA11872; genus JAJECS01. The sequence goes on from DAOUKN010000066.1 coordinate 5,357, forward strand.
GTACTTCTGGCTGTGCGGGCGCCTGGACGACTTCCAGGCGTTGGGTGGCCAGGGTTGGCCGAAGGTCGGGCCGGTGGACTACCGACCCTACGGCTATCCCGGCGACGCCACAGATCCGCGCGTCCAGCAAAAGGCAAGCTGAACCCGCGCTCAGCGACCTTTGCGCAACCCCTCCGTCATTCCGGCGGAGGCCGGAATCCAGTCCGGTCGAATCTGGAAGCTGGCGGCGGATTCCCCCGGACCACCGGGACCAGACGGCTTTGGCAAAGATCTCGAGTCGCGGGCGGACGCGCCGTGACCGCACGGGGCCGCGTGATCGTGGGCACCGCGAACTGGAACGACCTGCGCGGCTTCTATCCACGCGGGACCAAGCCGAGCGAGAAGCTGGCGGCCTACGCCGCGCGACTTTCGGGCGTCGAGGTCAACGCCACGTTCTTTCGCATGCAACAGCCCGCGACAGTGGCCGGGTGGGCGGAGCAGACGCCGGACGGATTCATGCTGAGCCTCAAGACGCATCGCTTCGTGTCGTCGTGGCTGCGGAATCCCGACAAGGCCGAGCCGCAGGGATTCGCGCGGCACGCGGCGATGGCGCAGCCGCTGGTCGACAGGGGCAAGTTCGTCGCATACCTGCTGCAGTTTCCGGGAAAGCTGAGCGCCGCGACTGACCTGGAGCGGTCGCTCGCGGTGCTACGTGAGGGATTCGGCGAGTTGCCGCTGGCGGTGGAGCTGCCGGACGCGCCGGACGCCGAGCTTGGGGCGCGTATCGCTGATGCCCTGCGCAGCCATAACATTGCGCGGGTGCGTCACGACCCGTCGGCGTCAGATGAGGCAGCGTGGCCGATGGATCCCGGTGACCCGACGTACTTTCGATTTCGCGGACCGGCGGTTGCGTCGAGCGGCGCCAACGACGGACGTTTGCGATACAGCGACGCCCAGATCCGGGAACGTGCCACTATCGTCCAGCAGGCGAGCGAGGCGGGCCGAATGACCATGGCCGTGTGCTACGGCAAGAAGGACGTCGACACGGCCGACGCCGCGCTGCGGCTGACCGCCGAGCTCGAGCGCCGGGGAGTTTCCGTTGGCTGAGCGTCCGCCCCCAGTGCCTGACGGCTACGACGGGCCGCGAGCCTGCGACCCGCACGAGTTCGGGGCCATGCTCGACCTGCAAAACCTGGCGCTGCGGACGCTCAACTCACGCGCCGGGGAGCCGCCGCGCATGCCGTCCATGGGCTTGGACTGGCCGCACGTCTACTACCCCAGCAATCTCGACAACATCCGCGTGATCACGCACGACGGCTTGGTGGTGAGCGCGGTGGCCATCGCTCCAACCACGGTGCGCACGCCGCGCGGCCGGATTGAGGTTGGCGGCATCAACGGCTTCGTCACGCACCCGGACCACCGCAGGCGCGGGCTCGGGACTGCCGTGCTGTACGACGCGCACCGGATCATGCGTGAGAGCGGCCATCACATCGCCATGCTGGGCACCGTCAGCCAGAACTACTACCGCCGCTTCGGCTGGGAGATGGGGATGCGCGAGCGCAGTCACACGCTCGACCGGGCGAACATCACGCTGCTGCCGCCGAGCCCCGACCTTGAGATCACCGAGGATTGGCGCCCCCACGCGGCGGCGCTGACGGCGATGCACGCCCGCGAGCCGATGGGCGCCGACCGCAACGAGCACTACTTCACGCTGGTGGCGCGGTCGCGGGCCGACCGGCTGCTTATAGCGCTGCACGACGGCGCACCGGTGGCGTATGTGGCCGAGCGCCAGCGGGAGGTGCTCGAGCACGGCGGCGACGTGGCGGCAACCGTGGCGCTGCTGCGGCGCCTGCTGCGCGATATCGACGATCCCCGCGCCAGCACCACCGACCGTCCGCCCGGCGAAAGCACGGTGGTGACGCTGGACGTGATCGTGCCGGAATCCGACCACGGACTGGCGGGTCTGCTGCTGGCGACCGGGATCCCGTTTGGCCAGACGCATCACTACATGATCAAGGTCATCAATCTCGAATCGCTGCTGGGTGCGCTCGGTTTGACCGAGGTCGAGGCGACGCCGTCCGACGACGGGTGGCGGCTGAGCCGCGGCGACCGCACGCTCGACGTGAGCGACTGCGGGCTGGTGAAGCTCTTGTTCGGTCCGGAGCGATTCCCCGACTTCGCGCCGGACTTATTCCCGCTGGACTTCTTCCAGTGGAAGCTCGACCGGATGTGAGGGCACCGGAGCTAGCCCCAAGTATAGGTCCCGGCGGCTAACCCGTTCGCCCCCGCATCGAGTACGGGGCGGGCCCTGAGCAACGTCGAAGGGCGCCGTTCATGGTTCGACAGAGCCTGTCCTGAGCCTGCCGAAGGGCTCACCACGAGCGGCTTTCCTAGGATTCTGAAACGAATTCTCCAGGATTCCACCGGATCGCGGTGACCTGAGTGTGCCCGATGGCGGCGTCCCACACGGTGCGCGCGGGCTCGTGGTCGCAGGTGCCGACGAGCGAGAGCACGTCGCCGTCGTCCAGCGTCACGCTGGCGCTGAATCCGCTGACGCCTGAGCCGTAGTAGAGATAGACCGCCTCGTCGGCCCAGGTCTCGCCGCCGTCTCGGCTGAGCATGACCCGACCGCTGGGCGGACCCGGACCATAGCGGGTGTCGTGGATGACGGCGATGGTCCCGTCGCCTGACACCGCCGGCGCGCCGAAGCACTGTCCGAAGACGGTGGTGAGCTGCCGCAGGTTGCCCCAGGTGCGGCCGCCGTCCGGCGAGTCGGCCAGAAATACGTGCTTCCAGGCCAGATTGCCGCGCGCGCCCTGCGGTTCCAAATCCTCGTCGCGGTCGTCCGGCATGCGGGGGCGCTGGTACCGCACGACCGCCAGCAGCCGGCCGCCGCCCAGCTCGGCGACCGCGCCCTCGGTGCCCCAGTTGCACACGAGCGCCGGTTCGGACCAGGTGTGGCCGCCGTCATCCGACCTGAACGCCAGCAGGTGCATGATGCCGCTGGCGGGCGGCTCCCACACCAGGCGGTCGCGGCAGCAAA
>DAOUKN010000067.1:0-4205 GCA_034421255.1 Chloroflexota bacterium
GCAACCGATACGGCTGGGGAAACCGTCGAGATTGAGCTCACCTGCGCTGAAATCAGCGACATGCAGGGGGGCGAACTCCCGCTAGACATCGAGCGATTCTCTCCGGAGGAACAGCAAAACATCGCCAGGAACCTGCAGCAGTTTGCCGAGAGCTGTGAATCCGTAAACGAGAACTCCGGTGACATGCGGCAAGCCATGTTTCTCCCGAACAGCCTCCTGTTCGCGTTGGTCAGCGCCCTGGCCTTCTTTGGCGTCATTCTCGTCATGATTCTGGCGGCGTCGATTCCAGGAACCGAATACGGCTGGGGGACCCTGCGCACCGTCTTGGTGAGGGGCGTCGGCCGCTGGCAGTTGCTGGCGTCTAAGACGCTCGTGATCTCGCTCGCGAGCGTGGGCCTGAGCGCAATGGTGCTGGCAATCGTCGGCGTCGCCAGCGTGATCGCCACCCTGACGCTGGAAGGTGAGATCGTCGGCGCCGGCGAGTGGTCCGAGCTTGCCATCTCGTTCGGCAAGCTCATCTATGTCTATCTGCCATACGTGGCGCTGGCCGTGCTGATGTCGGTGTTGACGTCATCGTCGGGCATGGGCATCGCGATCAGCGTCGGCTACTACGTGATCGAGCAGATCGTCGTCGGCATCCTGGCGAACTTTGCCTGGTTCGAGGGCATCTCAACGTTTGTCCTGGGGCGCGCGGCCAGCGGATGGATGGACACGGGCGGTTTCTCGTTCGGAGCGGGAGGCGTCGGCGCGTTGCCCGACCCTCTGCCCGCCGCGATGGTGATGCTGGGCTACACCGTCATCCTCGGCGGGCTCGCCTTCTGGCTGTTCCAGCGCAAAGACGTCGCCGGCGCCAAGGGCGGGTAGCGGGCAGCGCGCCAATCCGGGCGCACCTCGCGGCAAGCACGCCGCTCGAGATGTCACTGGAGCAGCATTTGCTGGAAGTCAGCGGCGACGACAAGGGCGAGGCCGAATGATCGGACACGTCCTCAGCCTCACCCGGTGGGAGTGGTTCAAGCTCCACCGCCGCCGGATGCCGTGGATCCTGCTGTTCATCGCCATCGCCATCGCGCAACTAGCCTTCTGGGGCACCTATGCGTTCGTCCAAAGCGGAGGGCCAGCCAACCAATTCAGCACGTCGTTTTCCGCAACCGATACGGCTGGCGAGAGCGTCGAAATCGAGCTCACGTGCGCCGATATCCGCAACATTCGGGAGGGCGATGTCCCCATAGATATCGAGCGCTTTCCGCCAGAGGAACGCGAGAGCATCGTCAGCACCCTGCAGCGGTTTGCCGAAGACTGTGAGTCCGTAATCGGGCAATCCGATTCGATCCGGCAATCAATGCTTCCTCCGCACAGCCTCAGGGTGTCGGTGCATAGCACCCTGGCGTTCTTCGGTGTCATCCTCATGATGATCCTGGCGGCATCTCTACCAGGGACCGAATATGGCTGGGGAACCCTGCGAACCGTGCTGGTGAGGGGCGTCGGCCGGTGGCAACTTCTGGCGGCGAAGACGCTCGTAACCGTGCTCGTGAGCGTAGGCCTGAGCGTGGTCGTTTTGGCGGTCGTCGGCGTTGGCAGCGTGATCGCGTCGCTCACGCTCGAAAGCGGCGAGCTTGTCGGCTACGGGGAATGGTCCGACCTTGCACTCTCGTTCGGCAAGCTCATCTATACCTACGTGCCGTACGTGGCATTGGCCGTGCTGATGTCGGTGCTCACCTCGTCATCGGGAATGGGCATCGCGATCGGCGTCGGCTACTACGTCATCGAGCAGATCGTGGTTGGGATCCTTGCGAGTGTCGACTGGTTCGAGGGGGTCTCGACATTTGTCCTCGGACGCGCGGCCAGCGGATGGATGGATGTCGACGAATTCTCATTTGGACCAGGCGGCATTGGCGCGCTGCCCGACGACTTTCCCGCCGCGATGGTGATGCTGGCATACACCGTAGTCCTCGGCGGCCTCGCCTTCTTGCTGTTTCAGCGCCGAGACATCGCCGGGGCCAAGGGCGAGTAGCAGGCTCTCGGCCGAGTCGGTTCGGAGCGCCCTTTTCCATCACTCCGAGCGCCCCTTTCCGTCATGCCAAACGCCCCTTTCTGTCATTCCGAACGGAGTGAGGAATCTAAGGACGCTGCGACTACTCCTGTGCCCCTTAGATTTCTCGCTCCGCTCGAAATGACATGGCGTGGAATACGAAATTTCACAGGGTGGTGTGCGCTATGACGGGGAGTGGGCTGCGAAGAGACTCAATGCGGGACGCGAGCAGACGCCACGGGATGCCTACCCGCAGTCCTTGAAAGAGGCGCACACCGGAGCGCGACCCGTTAGGACTACCCGGCGAACTCAAACGCCGGGCGCCCCTGAACTCCCGGCCGCGCGCGGAACAGGCCGCCTGCGTGGGGCTCGCGCTCGAGCGCCGCGGCGTCGAGTCCCCGCGCCGCGCTGGTGATGTAGAGATCGCACAGATCGGGCCCGCCGAAGGCGCAGCTGGTGACCTGGGTGACGGGCAGCGTGATCTCGCGGTCCAGCCGCCCCTCCGGGTCGAACCGCCGCACGCGGCTGCTGCCCCAGAACGCCACCCAGAGATAGCCCTCGGCGTCCAGCGTCATGCCGTCGGGAATGCTCCATGACTCCGGCACGTCGATGAGCGGGCGGCGGTTGGCAATCGCGCCGGTGGCCGCATCGAAGTCGAACACGTCCACCCGCCGCGCATACGAGTCGATGAAGTACATGCGGCGCTCGTCGGGCGTCCAGTCCATGCCGTTGGATACCCAGAGCTCCCCGACCATGGGATGGAGCGACAGATCGGTGTCCAGCCGGTGGAGCACGCCAATCGGGAGGTCGTGGGTCATGCGCGTCGTGCCAGCCCAGAACCTGCCCTGCGGGTCGCATTTGCCGTCGTTCATCCGGTTGCCAGATACATCGGCCTCGACGGGCACGATCAATTCGAACCGGCCGTCGCGATCAACTGACGCAAAGCCGTCGGTCACGGCGGCCATGTATCCGCCCGACGCGCGAACCACCACGGCGCCCGGATACTGGGGCACCTCGATCTCCCGGTCCACGCCGGTTGCCGGGTCGAACTCGTGGATCCGCTTGCCCTCGATGTCGACCCAGACCAGGAGGCCGGCGGTGGCGTCCCACACCGGACCCTCGCCGACGATGGCGTGGGCGTCGGCAACCAGCTCGACTGCGGTGGATTCACTCATTGCATTCCTCCTGCGGCTACGGGCGACACTCACGACCCGCCCTCACCGATCGTCGCGTCACGAATACTCGGGCTCAGCCTGCGGGGCCTCGCCTAACGACCCGCCAAACCGGTCTTGCGTCATTCGATGTCCGACCAAGGCCAGGGTAACCGGCGCCACCACCATCAGCGGGAGGACAAAGGCCACGCTCACGCCGATGGCCACCGCGGCGACCAGTACGAACGCCGCGGATGGCCCAACGCGGCCGAGCGCCATCACAAACGCGCCTAGACACGCGTGTGGGGGCGATAGGTCGGCGCGAATGACCAAGGGAAAGATATAGGCCTGCGCACCGACCCAGACGAGCGTCAAGTAGAGCGCGACGAAGGCCAGCGCTTGCAGCACGAGCTGCCCCGAGTTCAGGTAGAAGTAGAAGCCGAAGACCAGCGCGTAGAGCAGCACGAGGTCAGCGAAGAGCACCAGCCACCCAAGCGGCCAGAAATGTCGCAGCGCGCGCCAGAAATCGGCGATGCCAATCTCATCGCCCTGCACGAATCGGGCCGCGGACTGGACGAGCGCCAGCGTTGCGGGCCCCGCCGACAGGCACGCGGTGCCCGTGGCGCCGAGCAGCGCAAGGGCCAGGATCAGCGGCGTTTGTGGGTCGTCGAATCCGCTCTCGGCCTGCTGCACCGCAATCGCCACGGGAATGCCAACCGCCGGGAGCAACGGCAGCGCCGCGAGGAACCACAGGAGATTCAGCCGCAGACCAAGCGTGCCGAAGCTGCGGACGACCTGCACGACCGCCCATCCCGCATACCCGAGCACCCGGCCCACCGTCAGGCCGCCGCCAAGCCCAGCTCTCGGGACAGGTGCGTCCATCGCTCGTGACCGTCCGCCGTAATCAGATAGGTGTCTTCCACGGCGAACGCCCCGTGCTCATCGTCGTGAAAGAGCGTCTCCAAGTTGATGACCATGTTCGGTTCCAGCGCCTGCGTGTTGCCGTGGATGAGCGCCGGGCTTTC
>DAOUKN010000068.1:0-21468 GCA_034421255.1 Chloroflexota bacterium
CGTATCGAGTACGGGGCAGGCTCTCCGCGGGAACGACGGATGAGGAGCGTGGGAATCCATCCCCGCTGACCGGGGCGCCGCACCCGGCGCGTCGTCACCTGTCGTCTAGCCGAATGGCCGATCTGCCCGCCCCGCGCCGCGTTACGCGCCGCAGCTCGCCCAGGATTCCGCCCGGGCGCAGCAAGATCACGGCGACGATCAGCACGCCGACCATGAAGAACCGGATATTTGGATCAGCGAGATCGCCCGGCAGGAACCGCGCGCCGACCCACAGCCCCCAGACCACAAAGGCGCCCAGGATGGCGCCGAGATTGTTGCCCGAGCCGCCCACCATCAGCATGGCCCAGATGATGAAGGTGCCCAGCAGCGGATCGAAGGTCAGCGGCGAAACAAAGCGGATGTGGTGCGCAAACAGCGCCCCGCCAACGCCCATGATCACGGCCCCCAGCGCAAACGCCTGCAACTTGAACCTGAAGACGTCCTTGCCGCTGGCCGCGGCGGCGACCTCGTCCTCGCGAATGGCTCGCAGCACCCGGCCCCAGGGCGACTGCATGACCCGCTGCACCATGATGAACAGCGCGGCCAGCACGACGATGACGACGACCATGTAGAGGTAGTTGTATTTGTCGGACGGCAGCCACCCTTCGAGAAACTGCGGGATCTGGTAGAGGCCCTTGGACCCGTTGGCGACCCACTTCTCGTTGAGAAAGAAGAGCCGCACGCTCTCGGCGATACCCAGGGTGGCGATGGCCAGATAGTCGTCGTTCAGGCGCAGCGTGACGTAGCCGATGATGACCGCGATGACGCCGCACACCGCTCCTGCAGCCGCCAGCGCCGGCACGAACCACAGGTCGATCCCGAGATCGAGAAATCCAAGTTGGGCCCAATCGCCGGCGAACGCGAACTCCTCGAACAGCAAGGGGTCCGCCGCCGGCGAGGTGAGGAGCGCGGCCGTGTATGCGCCGAGGGCGAAGAACCCCGCGATGCCGATGTTGAAGAGGCCGGTGAAGCCCCAATGCACGTTCAAGCCCAGGGCGAACACCGCGTAGATGCCCGCCATGACGACGAACCCGACCGTGTAGTCGACTACTCCAATGACGTTATCGATGGCTCATGGCTCTATGTCAGGAGGACCCTCCCAAAAGGCCCCGCGGTCTGGCCAGCAGCAGCACGATCATGATGATGAAGGCGACGGCATGTTTGTAGCTGGGCGTGATCCACTGGGTTGAGACTTCCATGCTCACGCCAATGACCAGCGCGCCCACCAGGGCGCCGTAGGGATTGCCGATGCCGCCCAGGATCACGGCGGCGAACAGCGGAATCAGGAACTCCCAGCCCATGCTGGGCAGCAGCTGCGCCTGAAACACCGCCAACAGGACACCGGCGATTGCCGCCAGCCCTCCGCCGATGGCCCAGGTCGCCCAGATGACGCGTTCCGTCGGAATCCCGCTCACGCGAGCCAGGTCGGGATTGTCAGCCGTGGCGCGCATGGCCTTGCCGATCTTGGTGCGGGTCAGCAGCACGTACACCCCGATGACCAGGACGACGGCGAGGACCCCGATGAAGATGCTGTCCGGGGGAACGCGAACGTCCATGGGCAGGTGATAGACCTGCCGCGATTCACGGGGGAATTGCAGCTTCTCACTCGACCAGATGATCTGAATGAGACCGCGCACGGCAATTGCGAGTCCGAGGGATGCCATGGCAATGACCACCGGGTTGACCTGGCGGTTTCTCAGCCGGCGATAGATTCCGATGTCCAGAACGATTGCGCCGACGGCGACGACGGCGGCCGCCAACGGCAGGGCAATGAGCAACGAATAACCGAAGGTGAACGGCCCGAATCCCTGCCCTTCGATTCCCACCAGGGGCAGGAGACCGGTGATGATCGTGAACGCCACGTAGGCGCCCATGGCCATGTAGTCGCCGTGGGCGATGTTGGCGAAACCCAGGTTGCCGTAGATCAACGTGAGACCTATGGCGCCGGTGGCGATGATGGCCCCCAGCACGAAGCCGTTGACCACCAGGCCCATCTTCACGAAGGGCAAGAATCCAACAACGAGCATGGCCGCCATGGCTGCGGCCAGGGAGTATCCCGGCATCCACAGCGCGCGAAGTCTCTGGACGGCGGTCCGCAAGGCCGTCAGTCCACGTCCGACTCCCTCTCGCTTGAGGAGCCATTTGCGCAACCCGCCCGTCATTCCCGCGAAGGCGGGAATCCACCCCTCCGTCATCTCTCGCGCCACCACGAAGTCACCCGCCACACCCGTTTCATTTGAGCACGGCGCGGAATCTCAGAGGTCCACGCTCGCCCACGTCCGACTCCCTCTCCCTTGGGGAGTGGGTCGGGGCGAGGGGACCCGTCCGTCACGTCGAGACCGCCCGTGACCAACCGTGAAGGTGACCCAGCGCGCATCCGCTTACCCACCCAGATACAGGCGGGCCACCTCGGGATTGTCCAGGAGCGCCGGCCCACGGTCCTCCAGGCGGTTTTCGCCGCCGGACAGCACGTAGCCCCGGTCCGAGTGCTGCAACGCCTCGCGGGCTTGCTGCTCGATCAGGAGCAGTGCCACGCCGGTCGCATTGATGTCGCGAATCCGCTCGAACACCATGCCCATGATCGCGGGCGACAGCCCGGCTGACGGCTCATCGAGCAGCAGGAGCTGAGGATCCAGCATGAGGGCGCGCGCAAGGGCCAGCATCTGGCGCTGGCCTCCCGACAGGCTGCCCGCGCGAGCCTTCGGGCGCCGCGCCAGGTCCGGAAACAGCTGGAACATCTCGTCGATGCGCGCCCGAGCGTCATCGCCGCGGATGAACGCGCCCATCTCCAGGTTCTCGCGAATGCTGAGGGACGGGAAGACGTTGGCGGACTGCGGGACGTAGCAGAGACCCGCCCGCACGACGCGCTCCGGGGCGTGGTGGGTGACGTCCGCGCCGCGAAACGTCACGGCGCCGCTTCGCACCGGCACCAGGCCAACCACGGCCTTCATCAGCGTCGACTTGCCGCAGCCGTTGGGACCGATGATGGTCACGATTTCCGCGTCGTTCACGACCAACGAGACGCCGTGCAGAATCTCGGTTTCTCCGTAGCCGGCGACGATGTCGCGGGCCTCAAGCAGCGCCATGAACCATGCCTCCGAGATAGGCCTCCAACACGACCGGATCGCGCTGGATCCGGCGCGGCGATCCCTGGGCGATGACCGCGCCGTCGGCCATGACGACGACCGGGTTGCACAGGCGCGTGACAAGGTCCATGTCGTGCTCGATGAGTAGGAAGGTGACGCCGCGCTCGGTGCTGGCGCGCCGGATGTTGTCCGACAGCGAGTTGAGCAGGGTGCGGTTGACGCCGGCGCCGGGTTCGTCGAGCAGCACGAGTTGGGGCTCCGCCATCAGGGTCCGCGCAAGCTCCAGCAGCTTCTTCTGGCCGGTGGAGAGGTTGCCGGCGTATTCGTCGGCCAGGTGCGCGAGCTGGACGAACTCAAGCACCTCCAGCGCCCGGGACTCGATGCGGCGCTCCTCCCGAGCCACGGTCCAGGGCGTGAGCCAGGCGGCCCACATGCGCTCGCCGCGCTGATTCGCCGGCACCACCGCCAGGTTCTCGAGCACCGTCAACCGCTGAAACTCCCGCGGAATCTGAAACGTCCGCATGATGCCGCGGGCGAACGTCTGGTGGGGCCGCAGACCGCTGATGTCGTGACCGTTGCAGAGAATCCGACCGCTGCTGAGCGGCAGCGCCCCGGATATCAGATTGAATAGCGTCGTCTTGCCCGCGCCGTTGGGACCGATGAGGCCGGTGACGGTGCCGGGCATCACGTCGAACGAGCAGTGGTCGACGGCGCGCACGCCGCCAAAGTCCTTCACGACGTCGCGGACTTGCAGCAGGGGGGCGGTTGTCAAGGCGCCTCCGGTTCGCCCAGGTTGACGCGATACCTACCTTAGCGCCGCACGATGGTCGGGCCGCCCATGCCGCGACCGCTACCAGCCCAGCAACTCAATGCGGTCACCGTAACGGCGGAAGTCGGCAGCGTTGAACGTCAGCAGCCGGCGCTCCCCGTGGGCCAGCATGGTGGCGACGATGTTGGCGTCGTGAATCTGTTTACCGCCTACGTCGATTTGGCGGCAAAGCGCCACGAGCCAGTCGGTAACCGCTGGGCCGTCCTCGAGAATCTCGAAGCTGCCGATCAGTCGGCTCACGTCATCGAGAGCTTCCTCGCGCGTGAGAGCCACCGGCCAAGTCTGCGGACGAGTGACCACGGACAGGTACTCGCGAATCACCTGACGACTGATCCGCAGCGGCCCGGGGTCTCGAAGGGCGCGTTCCAGGCCGGCCCTGGCCGCGTCGTGGTCCGGCGCGCCGGGGATGCGGGACATCACCAGCACGTTCGTGTCGATGAACACGGCGCGGCTAGAGCCTCTCCTCGTAGAGGTCCTCTCGCCTGAGACTTAGGCCCTCCGGCCACACCGCGGTGGGATGGACGGGCCACGCCTCGTCGAGCGATGGCCTGGGTGCGGGCTTGGGGCGCATTCGTCGGAACAGCAGCTCCTCGGCGTCCATATCCACCTCGGCCGTCTCCCAGCCGGCAACGCTCCAGGCCAGCGCCTGACTGTGGCCGTTGCCGCGGCGTTGATTGGCCCACCACGGCCGGTGGAGACGCGCGGATGCAGGCAGCGCGAACCCGAGGATCGCCTCGATCTCGCCAAAGGACGTCCGCCACTCTCGGGCCTGCAGCCCGCGCAAATGCCGATACAGCCGCTGGTATTTGCCCCGGATCGCCATCGCCTGAAATCTCTGGTCGCGGTCGATTGCCATGTCGAGCCTCACGTCTGCGCGAAGAGCCGGGCAGACGACCTCACGGTACTATATTAGGTAGTTAGTGACAATTGCACGTTCCAGTCGAAGTCATGGTCGCGGGTCACTTTGAGTCCGTCACTCCCGCGAGGCATGTCCCCGCGCAGGCGGGGAGCGGGAATCCACCCCACGAGTCAACCGACGAATTGAGGGGGCCCGCCTGTGCTGGGTCACCCTGCGGCGTTCAGACGTCAAAGTCGCCCACTTCCGATTTCGCGGTCGTGGGCTGCGCCGCCTTCAGCTGCGGCTGGCCCGCCGCTAGTCGCTCCGCAGGCGCTTCCCCATGCTGATGCGCGGCTCGATCTGGTAGCCGTGGCGCTCGTAGAACTCGGCGGCAGCCTCGTTCCCTTCCACGATCTGGAGGTTGACCTTGATGCACCCGCGCTCGGCAAGGCGGGCCTCGGCGTGATGCACCAATCGGGAGCCGATGCCGTTTCTCCGTTGATCCGGTAGCACGGCGAGGGAGTAGATCCATCCACGGTGACCGTCGTATCCCGCCATCACCGTACCGACCACCGACTGGTCGAGCCGCGCGACCAAGAACAGTCCATCGCCCTGCGCGAGCTTCTTCTCGATGACCAACGCAGGCACGTTGTGCGGGCTGTCGTAGGCGAATACCTCTCGCCACAGGGCCACGACCTGGTCGAAGTCACGCGAGGGTTCGAACCGGTCGATGATCGCGGCCGGGGGCGGTGTCATTGGCCGAGCGTAACGGGCAGGTGCGAGACCTTGCATGGGTTCGGATTGGCTGCGTTGGCAAGGGCGAAGCTCACAAGGTTGCTCCTAAAGGTGCTTACGCTCGGCGTGTAGTGGAGTTACTCGAATAGGTTCGTTGCAACCGCCGAAGGCGCGAAGTGAGCAATTAGCCTTGCTAGGCTCTGGGCGGATTTGATGTGAAACGCGAATTCAGGGCAGGCCGCTACTCGCCTGAAATGTCCGTTTCATTCTGTTCGCTCGCCTGCTCTGCACCGTCCCTGTTTGCGAAGTCGTACGTCAGGCTCGTTGAGTTGCGGACTCCCGACAAGGTGATGGACCCACCCTCCGCCGGTTGCAGTTGGCTTAGTGGATCGACTATAACCCTTGCCATAGGCTGGGCATCGACGCCCTCGATGCCCGAGATAACGACAAGGAAGAAACCTGGTGTGGTACGAGCGCGCTTCACTTCGGCAGCCGTCATAGTGATAAAGTCTGGTTCTGCTCCCGCGCTGACCTTCAACTCGTAGAAGTGATTGAGCTTGTCAACTGCATCGGCCCCAACACCATGCTGGGCTCGGATGTCGGCAATTTCTTCGACATCACTGCTTAACAGCTTACGGAGAAGATCCAGCCCAACATTCTCCTTTTGCAAGTCTGTGTAGAGGCGGATAGGGCTTCTGCCACGGGGACCGCTACCACCCCGCTTTGGCTCAACGAGGTTCCTGCCGCCGCCTGTCTTGCGTGGTGGGCGTTGTTCAGAGCTCTCTAGGCGACCTTTGGGATCAATAACATCGAGCGACTCTGGGTTCACCAGGACCCGAGTGGATTCCAACCTTGACGGTGTCTCCCGATTTTCCCGTCCCCTCGACGGTCCCGACCCCGCTCGGCCGAGTCCACGGGAGCGGCCTAGGCCATGTTGTGAAGCAGCGATTCGTTCCCGGACCTCTGTTGTTCGAGCCGCGATCTCTGACTCCATTCTGTCCTGATCGCGCTTGGAGCGCTGCTCAGCCAACTCAATAGACCGAGCTTGGCGTCCAGACTCCGCCCGGTCGCAAGCCGCTCTCCAGGCTAGCGCAACTAGCCTAGAATCTCCCTCAAACAGCGTTGCGATGGCCCGGCCACCTGAATCCACGCGAGATAGTTCATCATGACTCTGAACGAACACTAAGCCTCGGTCACTATCGACCTTTGCCATCACCTTGCATTGGTAAATATCATCTACACCATTGTGCCCTACGCTTACCTCAAGCAAGAGTTCCGGGTGGACATATACCTTGAACTCTTGGATGAGATGCCACGGTACAATTATGCTCTTTGCGAGCAAGGGATCGTTGCGCGCAAGGTCTTCTTGAAGGTGGTGGATAGACAACTCAAAGAGTTCCGACAAGTCTTCCTGATCAGTGGCCAGGCTAGGCTCGATCACTGCGGCAGACGTAGCTGGAATCTCTTCAACGCGCAGAGGGTTGAGCAAGGAGCCAAACTGCTGAAGCTCTCCACCCGGTTCCCACAGCGGAAGCTGGTTTCGGAGGCCCGCAGCCAAAATCGGATCTCCAGTTGCGTACACGGGACGGTCACGCATCCAGCCCCTGCTTGTCCACAACGGAAGCTTCCGCAACTTCGCGCGGACCCGCGGGGTGACACCGGTTTCCGCATGGAACGCAAGTGTCCGCATAGTTTGGAGCAGGATGGCTTCATCATCGGATCCGGGTGTGTCACGTTTCCGGGCGATTTCTCGTATAACGTCCAGGCAGTCTTCCAGGGACGGCTCCCGTAACCTGAGCGACATCCAGAGTGGGCCTGTATCAGCGATCGCTGGCACGAAAGCCTTATATCTGCCGAAGATCGGAGGCCCATCGAGAACGTCTTGGGGAGGCAGCCAGCCCAAGTCGGTGAATATGAGGCCATCGCCATGCTGAAAATCACGGCGAAGTTGCTCCACACCAGTGCCGGAACGCCCCCCAGTTGAAATGAGTGATTGGGCAAGGGCTTTGTACAGGACAGCAGTTTCTCGCTTGACTTCCTCGAAAGTCCACCGGACTTCGTTCTCGGTGTCTCGCAGATCCTTGAGCCGAGTGATCAGTTCAGAGCGGCTGGGATCTCCGGTGACGCCAAGTGCCTCCAAGACAGTGCGCCAGTTCGGGTTGAAGAGACTCGGGTGGAGGTAGTCTGGAGAGTCTTGGCCATATATTGCTACGTTACCGGGGGTCCTGACACGCAGTTCACGCGGTCGCCTGGGCGTCCCACTTTCGTCGTCAAGCCACGCGACATCGCTCGCTACCAAGAGCCAATAGGCGGGCATCCGCCCCCTATCTTGCCAGCGGTAGCTGTCACGCGCAGATTCCACTTCTGAGAATTCACTATAGAGTCGGTCCCACGCTCGACTGAATGTAGCGAGAAGTGCACCTGCGCGCTTCCTTCTTGTCTTCTTCAGGCGCATACGAGAAATGTCTTGGATCAAATCCGCCAAGATTGGGCAATCCCGGTCTTGAAGTGTGTAGGTGGCCCCCCGATCTTGCATGGCTTGGCTGCGAACGTGCGGACTACCTGGGATGGAGAAGGATAGGCCATGCCGAGATTCGCTGAAGTAGCGTCGCTTCAGCATGGGATGTAGGCGTAGACGTGGTGCAGCCTCAGCTCCGAGAAGTCGCAGGAAACGTTGCGCACCGATCCCTTCTCGACCAGAGGGCGAACGAAGCACCTTCGCGTATCGATCGTCTATCCAAGTGATACCTACGGATTTATTGGCTGCGATTGGAAAGCTGTCTGGTTCCCGATTAATCGCTCGTGGCAGATATGCGTCCGCAAGATATGCGGTCGTGGTTTTGCGTTCCCTTTTACGACCCTTCGCCACGTACACGTATGCCTCAAGTGCTACGGCTCGGCCGATGTCGGGGCCAAGGTCTCGCAAATCCTCAAGGTCCATGCCCTCGAACGCCCCTCGAAGCGCCTGCACTTGTTGGTCCGTTAGAGGCGTCGCAATCCGACGACCAGCCTTACCGGCTGTGGCCAGTCGCCGAACTACGTCACGGTTGTCGGAGACATCAAGCAGCGCTCCGCAAGATCGAAGCCAATCAAGGACAGCGACTGCGGCACTTCCGCCACCGAGGTATTCGGCGTGAAGAAGCGTAACGACACCGATTTGCTCCGCTAGCGGGGTGGTTTGTGCCGCAACTGCCGTTGGCGAGTCCCCGCTCGGTGGCACCATGTGTTTTCCGTCTTGGGCCACTATGCATGGCAGGTCTATCAAGCGCGCATTGAAGCCTTCCTCCAGGCCAACTGCGACCAGTGCGATCGTGGCACTGACGGGCCTAGTTTCGTCGCTGACAAGCTCAAGGGCCTGCTCTACACTCACCTCATCAGGAATGTTCGCACCAGCCCTTCGCCAGTCCTCCAAAACCCTCCTCCACCTTCCGGTTTGGTCGCGGAGTTCGAATGGCAACGTGGCAGGCAGACCGGCAAGCAGGGCGGTTTCAGTCACGGTCAGGATCTTCTCCAACGGTTGAGCCTCTACTGCGAGGTCAGCCAACCGGACTTTGCCCTGCCCTGGCACATGAAGCGACAACTGAGACGCAACCCTTTGTCTTGCTTGGGCGGCGATCGCATCCTCAAGCTCCGCAATAAAAAGCGATTGAACATTGCCTTCGGTGACGTCAGGGAGAGGCATTGATTGCCAAGCCATTTTGGGGTCCCGATCAAAGAGGTCAAGGGCCGCTCGGGACCAGAGATCAGCGACAAGTGGGACTAGCGCTTTGTTCCATTCGTTGTTGGCGAAGTCGCGGCGGTTCGTTATTGGGTCGAACTGAGCATTGGCGAATATGGGCAAGCGCGTCTGGATCACTGGGAGCCCAGCGTGAATCTGGCCATAGTCGACGGAGTATTGAGGAAGGGCAATGGCTATCGGCGTAGTCTTGTCAGTCGCTTTGCGGGTTCGCAGGACTCCAACTGGAGATGTGACTTCCTCAGTGTAAACAAGCCATGCCCGTCCGTCGCTCGTTTCCACCCCTCGCCGTGACACGCTCCTGCTTGAATTCCATTCGTTCGGTGGCACCTCCCCGGAATCGCTACGCGAAATTGACAACTCGAGAATCAGGTTGCTCTCTGTGTCGAACAGGGTGACTCTTGAGACCCTATGGAGGAATAGGAGGGCAGAGCTATCCCACCGGTCCAACCATTCTGCTAACTCTCCTGCATCTATCGTGCCTTGCTCAAAAGGAATACGTAGTGTGGTCCAACCCGCCTCCCCAAGGACGGGAGGCGGCATGGCCGGATCAATTGGTGACAGAGTGGGTTCGCTGAGCTGTACGTGATATGGGTGGCAATGAACCTCAAGCGTATTGGATATTGAGCGGAGGGTCATGAGTCCTATGCCGAATCGCCCGGTGGGGGCTGCTTTACTACGCTTGGTGGTTAGCCAAGGGGTGGCTAACCCCAGCACGTGTCGGAGCTGTACAGGACGCCCGTTGTGGCCTACCCAGAGGTCATTCGGTCCCAGGACGAGGCGAACCTGTGAGGCGTCGACGTCGTCGGCATTCTGGATAATCTCGGATATGCCTTGGAGCTTATCGCTCGAAAGCAGGTCTCCGCTGTCCCGAGCGGCGTCCAGTGCCTCCGCTATGGCTCCGGGGAGATCGTTGAAGAGTTTGCCCAAGCGTCGGACAGCGGCCTCAGCTGCCACGGGGTCGGTCGGCTCAAAATAGGGTGCTGTGTCGCCATCCCGCGCGTTGAATAGTTGGTCAGCAGCATCTTCCGCTGACCTAATCCAGAGGTTGTCATCGGCCAGTGCTTCTCTCATCTCCAATGGACACTCTAGCTCACACAAGTCTTATGGGGCAGCCCCATTCGACCCTGAACTGTTGAGGTTGTGTTACACCTCAAGCCTGAGCTGCAGGGTGAAGGTTCTTAGTCTAGTCAAGTCTGGTGGGCGCGAGGGGACTCGAACCTCCGGACTCCACTTGGTCAATGTGGTGCCAGGAGTCAGCCGAGCCTTGCGGCGACGGCGCAACCCACCCGGCACAAGCGGGCGCAGCAATTGTCATCGACCTGCGGGCAGTGCAGGCGCGTGCGGCGCATACTTGGGGCGCGCGCGATCGAGAGTCCTCCCCATGACCACGCCTGATCCGACGCCGGAGTCAGGGGCCGGCGTGCGCCGAACGAACGGCTGAGGAGGGGGCCTCCTTTTGGCATCCGCCACCGCCGACGAACGAATCCGGTACGAGCCCGACGAGCGGTGTCCGCCGTTGGTGGCGATTGGCGTCGGGATTCAGGGGGTCTTGCTGGCGCTGGGCCCGCTGGTGGTGATCGCCGCCATCAGCGGCGTCGCCGCCGGCCAGGACGAGCGCCAGCTGACGTGGACGCTGGTCGCCGCCCTGATCGTTGGCGGAATCGTCACCATCCTCCAGGCAGCTCGGGTCGGGCGCGTGGGCCTGGGTCACGTGATGATCATGGGGGTCACGCCCAACTTCATCGCGGTCTCCGTGCTGGCGCTGGCGGAGGGCGGACCGTCCACGCTGGCGAGCCTGATCGTGGTTTCGTCGCTGTTCTACTTCGCGGTGGCGGCTTGGCTCCCGCAGTTGCGCCGCGTCATCACGCCCGCCGTGACCGGCACGGTGCTGATGCTCATTGCGGTGACGCTGCTCCCGGTCGCCTGGGACCGGCTGCGGGAAGTTCCAGACAGCGCCGAAGCCATCGTGGGACCGGGCGTTGCCGCCGTCACGTTGATTGCCACCACGATCCTCGCCCTGCGCGCGCCTCGGAATTGGCGCATCTGGTCGCCGTTGGCGGGAATCGGGGCTGGTTGTGTGGCCGCGGTGCTGACCGGCATCTATGACTTCGGGCGCGTGGTCGACGCGTCCTGGTTCGGGCTTCCCGAGGGCGGATTCCCCGGACTGGATTTCACGCCGACGGCGGGATTCTGGGCGCTGCTGCCGATGTTCCTGGTGGTGACCGTCGTCCAAGCGATCAAGGCCGTCGGCGACGGGGTGGTGGTGCAACAGGTCGCCTGGCGGCGGCCCCGGGCGACCGACTTCCGCCTGATTCAAGGGACGATTTACGCCACGGCGTTGGGGATGCTCATGTCGGGCCTGGCCGGCACGCCGCCCGCGACCGCGTTTTCGGCGTCGACGGTCTCGCTGATCAACTTCACCGGGGTCGCGGCGCGCCGCGTCGCCTATGTCATGGGGGTCGGCCTCGTGGTGCTGGCCCTCTTGCCCAAGCTGACGGGCCTGATGCTCACCATTCCCAACCCGGTGATGGGTGCGTTCCTGTTGACCGCCATTGGCATGCTCTTTGTCGAAGGCGTGCGGACGGTCGCGCGGGCGGGGCTGGACGCGCCAACGACCCTGGTGGTGAGCCTGGCGTTTGCGCTGGGCGTGGGCTTCGAGCAGCACAACGTGTTCGAAGGCGTGGTCCCCAGCCCGTGGAGCTCGCTGCTCGGCAACGGGATCACCGTCGGCGCCGCCACCGCGATTGGACTCACCCTCTTCCTCGACGTGACGAAGCCCAGACGCCGGCGCTTCGAGGGTCGACTGGCCATGGCCGATCTGCCGCGACTCGACGCCTATCTACAGGAGATCGCCGCGGCCATGCGGTGGAACGCCGCATCGAGCGAGCGGCTACGTTCCGCCGGCGAGGAGGCGCTTTCGAGCTTGCTGCAACCGGCCGACGGCCACACCGAGGACAAGCCGCCGCGCCTGGTCGTCACGGCAAGTCCCGAGGTTGGGGGCGTCGATCTCGAGTTCGTGGCCGCGGTTGACGAGGAGAACCTGGCCGATCGGTTGGCCTATCTCTCCGACCACGATGAATCACCGGCTGAGTGGGATGTCTCGTTTCGCCTGCTCCGGCACTACGCGTCCTCGGTCCGGCACCAGAAGTACCACGGCATCGACATCGTGACCGTGCGGGTCGACGGATCGCCCTGACGCTGGCTGAGGCGGTCGGTGCCGGCCGTCAGCCGTCAATTCCCGCCAGAAAGCCACGCACCACCTCGGCGCAGGCTTGCGGTTGTTCCAGCAGCAGGAAGTGCGTCGTCTCGGGCAGGAAGTCGTAGTCGACCGTGAGCACGTGGCTGAGATCAAAGGTCGGCAAATAGGAATAGGGCAAGGTTGGATCGGCGCCCACGACCTTGACCGGGCACTGGATCGCTTCAAAGTCCACCAGCACGGCAAACGCGCTGGCGTAGTCGATGATCTGGGCCTCGTATTCGCGCGGGCAGCGCAGCTCGAACCCCTCGCCGTCGGCGGACTTCCGCAACGTGGCGCGCGCCACCAGATCGAACACGCCGGGAACGCTGCGGTAGTAGGTCGGAATGAAGCTCAGAAGATCCGCGAGCTGTTCCGTGCTTTGAAACCGCTCGGTGCGGCGACGGGCCGCGGCAGCCGTTCGCATGGCCGCGGCGTCGAAGTCCTCATAGCTTCGGCCAGGCTTGCAGAGCGGCGGGTCAAAGAGCACCAGCGCGTCGAATTCGCCGCCCCTGGTCGGCGACAGCAGGGTCGTCAGTGATGACACCGAGTGAAAGACGCCGACCGTTGGCTTGCTTCCAAAGTGGCGATCTATCGCCTGCATGATTCGATCGTGATCGAGAACCAGCGTCGGCAGGTTGTGGCCCGCAAGCGCGGTGACGGCGTTCCAGCCATGATTTCGCAGGTCGTAGACGATCAGGTCGAAATCGTCGGCCAGGAGCGACCAGAACGGATAGTAGAGGTCGATGGCCAGACCGTTGCCGTGGCTCAGGACCAGACGCGGTCCCGCCGGATTCCCATGACGACGCAGCGTGACCACCGTGTCGTCGTCCACGCGCACTTCGTGAATGGAAAGCGGCTCAGGCACCTCCCACACGGTTTCTTCGATCGTCACAGGTTCGCCGGAATTCGCGGCGCCTTGCCGTTGCCGCGGCTTGGGCCGGACGCCTCGCAGACTTCATGGGCGACGGCGGCGGCGAATTGCTCGTTGCTCAGATCATCCAGCCGCCACCGAACGCCCGGAATCTCGGGCGATTGCAGCGTGGACCGGGTCGTGCCGCCGAGCATGGCCGACGGGATTTGCAGGCGGGACGGATTCAGGGCCATGCCCTTCCCGTGGGCTTTGATCAGCGCTTCCTTCAATGTCCAGATCTTGAAGAACAGGTTTGTCCTCGCATCGCCGCGCGTACGGGCGAGCAACGTCTGCTCCTGCTCGCCGAGCACGGTCTCCACCAGGAGGTCGAGATTGCGGTGGGCGACGCGCTCCTCGATATCCACCCCCAGCCGGCCGGCCGGCGCGAAGGCGATCAACCCATGGTGGCCGCTGTGGCTGACGTTGAAGCTGTCAGGGACAGGCATTCCGTCCACGGTGGCAAACGGCTTGCCATGCCGGGCTGTCTCAAACGCCAACTGCCCGTTCTCGCACCCGTGCCGGCGACAGAGCATGGCGCGAAGGGCCGCGCGACACAAGGCAAACCGGCGCCGCGGACCGGCGAATTGGAAGCGTCGCCAGCGGGTTTTCTCGGGCTCATCCAGCCAGGCCAGCGCCGCAGCCTCCCGGGCCGCATCCGGCTTCAGATCGACGTGGATGACCGTGGCTGCGCCAACCAGCTTGAACGGGCGCCACCAGTCCTCGACAGGCGAGGCATCCATCCTCTAGGCGGGCGTTTCGCGGCGGCTCCCCATGGACAACAGTATGGCCCCCAGCGGGAGCGCGAGCTTAGGCGGCTTGCGCGTCGATGTACGCGGCCAGGTCCTTCAGGGTGCTGAAGCCCGCGCAGTCGTCGGGCGTGAGCGGGACGTCGAATTCGGCGACGATGACCTTGGCAAACGC
Organism: Chloroflexota bacterium; assembly: GCA_034421255.1. Lineage (GTDB taxonomy): Bacteria > Chloroflexota > UBA11872 > UBA11872 > UBA11872 > JAJECS01. The sequence continues at coordinate 14,336 of DAOUKN010000068.1, forward strand.
CACGAAGTCCATTGAAGGAACCCCGGCGTCGGAGAGGTTGGCGTTCAAGTCGTCCGGTACGGACACGGGCTGCCCGTCCACTTCGAGGTTCTCCGCCACAAGCTTCTTGATGCGGTCTGCAGTCGACGCCATACGAGCAATCCTGTCCTGATTCGGCCGTTTGGCTGAGAGGCCGCCAGTGTAGCCGTGGCCCCGGACGCGATCAATCGGCGGTGTGGCCGGCGGGGCGGGCCCGTCGAGGTCTAAACCCAGTGATGCCGGCGCTGGAAGGGATAGCTCGGCAAGGAAACCCGGCGCCGAGCTTCGCCCGCGAAGAGCCCTGGAAAGTCGATTGCGAGTCCGGTTTCATAGGCGGCGGCGACCGCCTCCACGACGATTCCCGCGGATTCCGAGGTCGAGCCGTCGTCGGCCGGCTGCCGCATGCTGCTGATCACGGTCGGCGGCGGGGCCGCGTCGGCAGTCGCCCCCGGGTCAGGCCAGGCCGGGACGGCTTGCGGTCCCAGCACCGCGTCGGGCCCGATCTCAATGACCACGTCCACGCCAAGGGCCGCCAGCGTCTCGACGCATCGGCCGAAGGCCGCCGGCTCGCGCGCCTGGCGGTGCCAGTAGGCCGCATCGAGCGCGTCGTCGGACCCGACGGTCTGTCCCGTCACACCGCCGACCAGGGTTGTCGACGGCGACGCGACGGCGATGTCGCTGAGCGCCGCCTCCAGACTGCCTTCGAGGGCCAACCCGGGCCCCGGCAGCGCCGACATGAGCGCGCCGCGCGCCACCGCAAAGCGCATCCCGTCGTCCAGGCTGAACACCCCCGCCGCCTGTGCGGCGGCAATCTCGCCCAAGCCCTGCCCCACCACCACGCCGGGCCGAATGCCGAGGCTCGCCCAGAGGGCGGTCAGCGCGCACTCCAGCGCGTAGATCGCCGGCTGCGCCCAGGCGGTGTCATGCAAGTCGCCGGCGGAATCGCCCCGTCCAAACATCACGTCCACCAGCGACGACCCGCGTTCGTCTCGCACCACCGCCTCGCAGCGGTCCAGGATGGACCGCACCACCGGCTCGGATTCGTAGAGGGTCTGGCCCATGCCGGTCCATAGGCCGCCCTGGCCCGTGTAGGCAAACGCCACGCGCCGGGGCGTCGCCGGCTGCGGCTCAACGGTCGCCCGGGCGAGAGCATGCAGTCGCTCGGTGAGCGACGTGGCGTCGTGGAACGCCACGCCCGCGCGGTAGTCGAAATGACTCCGCCCGACGCTCGCCGTCCACGCCATGTCCGCGAGGTCGGAGCCGTCGACGGCGCCGTTGCTCGCGGCTGGCCCGCCTTGCTCCCCGAGCCACGCCGCGTAGCGTTCCGCCAGGTCTCGCAGCGCCTGGTCGGACCTCGCGGATAGCGGCAGCAACCGCGTCGGGCGCTCGCCGATCTCGTCAGCCGACAGCGGCAGGTCGGCCAGCGACTCGGGCAAGGACGCGGGGACAAGGCGCGCGGCGCCCGCCGGAACGCGGACGTCGTCGGACGTAACCGACGAGCCTTGCGTCGAGTCGTAGCCAGCCACGACCACGTTGGCGTTGGCGCCCGACATGCCGAACGCGCTGACAGATGCCAGGGGCGGCCGATCGGGAGTCTGCGGCCAGGGGGTGTCGCTGGCCGCCACGCGAACGGGCAGCTGGTCCCACTCGATCTGGGTGCTTGGGGAATTGAAGTGCAGCTGCCGAGGAATCACGCCCTGCTGCAGGGCCAGCACGGTCTTGATCAAACTGGCAATCCCTGCCGCCCATTCCGTATGGCCAATGTTGGCCTTGACGGAGCCGAGCACCAGGGGGCGGTCCGGATCGCGGCCGCGGCCATAGACTGTCGCCGCGGCGCCGACCTCGATCGGATCGCCCAAGGCCGAGCCGGCGCCGTGCGTTTCCAGATAGTCCACGTCCGCAGGCTCAACGCCGGCCCGCGAGAGGGCGTCTTGAAGCAGGCGCTCCTGGGCCGGACCGTTGGGCACGGTGAGGCCCGCGCTGGCCCCGTTCTGGTTGACCGCCGCGCCGCGAATGACGCCCCAGATTCGGTCGCCGGCCGCTTCGGCGTCCGGCAGGCGCTTGAGCACGACCATGCCGCAACCGTCACTGCGCACGAAGCCGTCCGCGTCGGCATCGAAGGTGCGGGAGCGTCCGCTGGTGGACAACATGCCGAGATCGTTAAGGAATCTTGTGATCCCGCGGGACAGGGGAATACTCACGCCGCCGACCAGCGCCATATCCACCTCGCCACGCTGGAGGCCGGCCATAGCCTGGTGCACCGCCACCAGCGACGAGGCGCAGACGGCGTCGAGCGGAATCGCCGGGCCTTCCAGTCCGAACACGAAGGCCAGGCGTCCGACGGCCATGCTCCCGGCGGTGCCGACAAAGCTGTCGGGCTGGCCACTGGCCGCGATGACGTCGCGATATTCGTTGCCGCCCAGCCCGACGTAGACCCCCGTGCTGCTGCCACGCAGTCCCCCCGGATCGATGCCCGCGTCTTCGAGCGCGTGCCACGTCGTCTCCAGCAGCAGCCGCTGGCGCGGGTCCATGCCGCGCGCCTCGATCGGCGAGATGCGGAAGAAGCGGGAGTCGAACAGCTCAATGCCTTCGATGAATGCGCCGCGGCGAAACACGGGGTCCTCAGCCGCCGGGTCGCCAAACAACCCGGTCCAGGAACCGTCCGCGTCGCGCGCCTCCGTCACGGGGTCCACACCCGCCTCCAGCTGCCGCCAGAACGCGGGCGGGTCGTCCGCGCCGGGGAAGCGGCAGCCCATGCCGACGATGGCGATGCCGTCGTCCTCTTGCTGCGACTGGGGAGCGAGCTCAGGCGCTTGCGGCTCCGGCGACGGCGTCGCACCGCCGACCTGGCCGAGCTCGCCGACCAGATGACGCGCGAGGCTGGCGACGTCCGGATAGTCGAAGACCAGCGTGTTCGAGGCCACATATTCGTCCGCGAACGCTCGGTTCAGCCGGTTTCGCAGCTCCACGGCCATCAGCGAATCCATGCCCAAGTCGAAGAAGCCAACGGTCGGCGACGGCGTCGCGGTCAGTCGCAGCACCGCCTGCAGCTCTTGCTGCAGGAAGGACACCAGCAGCTGCTCGTGCTCGGCCGCGGGGGCGCCGCGCAGTTGGGACAACAGGTCTTCCGTCGAGGTCGCGGCATCGGATTCGTCGGCGGCTGCCGAAGACAGCATGTCTTCCAGCAGGGGTGGCCGGTCCTCGACGGCCTCTTCGAACACCGACCAGTCCATCGACATGACCACGGACGTTGTGGTGTCTTGACGCACCAGCCGCTCGAGAGCCTGGATGCCCTGCTGCGGCGTGAACCACCGGCCGCCCAGGGCCGCCCGCCGCTGCTCGATCCGGTCTCGTTGCTCGGCGGCCTCGCCGATCTCCGACCACGCGCCCCAGGCAATGGACTGTCCCGGCAGACCGAGCGCGCGGCGGTGACCGGCGAGCTGGTCGAGAAAGGCGTTGGCCGCGGCATGGTTCGCCTGGCCCGGATTCCCCATCACGCCGACCCGGCTGGAGAAGAGGATGAACATATCCAGATCGCGGTCGATGGTCGCGCGATGCAGGTGCCAGGCCCCCACGATCTTGGGCCACAACACCCGTTCGAAGCTCGCCCAGGTCTGATTGGTCAGCGCGGCGTCAGACAGCACGCCCACGCTGTGAATGACGCCGCCAAGCGGCGGCAACGTCGCATCCATGCGCGCCAGCATTTCGTCGATCGCCGCGGTGTCGGTCAGATCGGCGAGCTCGACCTCGACTCGAATTCCGCGGCCGCGAATGGCCGCGATGGCTTGTGCGGCTTCGGGATCGGGATCGCGGCGGCCATTGAGCACGATGGCGCCGGCGCCGTGATTCGCCAGCCAGTCGGCCACCGCGCAGCCGATGCCGCCCAGGCCTCCCGTTACCAGGTAGGTCCGGTCGTGCCGCAATTGGCCTCGCATGAGCGGCGGCGGCGTGAGGACGATCTTTCCGATATGCCGGGCCGATCGCATGAAGCTCAGGGCGGCTCCCGCCTCGGCCAATGGCCACCGGCTGTGAATGAGCGGCTTCAGCTCGCCTGCCGCAAGCCGCCCCATGACCTCTCGCAGCACTTCGCCAACCCACGCAGGGTCGGTTTTCTTGAGAACGTCCAGCTCCAAGATGTCGTAGGAAACGTCCGGGCGAACCGCGGCCATCTCCTCGTGGCTCAGGATGTCCCGCCGGGCCAGCTCGACGAACCGACCGCCGTGCGCGAGGCAGGACAGGCTGGCGTCGATGAATCCTTCGCTGGTGAGACTGTTGAGCACCACGTCAACGCCCTCGCCGCCGGTGGCTTCGAGGATTTCTTGGCCAAATGCGGTCTGCCGGCTGTCGAACAAGTGCTTGACACCGACTGACCGGAGATAGGCCTGCTTGGGAGCGCTGGCGGTGGCGAAGACCTCCGCACCGGCGGCCTGGGCCAGCTGGATGGCCGCCAGCCCCACACCGCCCGCGCCGGCGTGAATCAGCACGCGATCGCCGGCTTCCAGGCCCGAGTAGTGGTAGGACAGCGCGGCCGAGACGTACGCGCTCGGGATGGTTGCCAGGGCCGACACGGACATGCCGGGCGGGGCCGGCGCCACCAATTCCTCGCGCGTGATCATTTCCGGCCCGAACGCGCCGAAGCCCAACCCGACCACCCGGTCGCCGATGGAGACGGTCGACACGTCGGAGCCAACTTCCAGGATGTGGCCACACATCTCCCGGCCCAGATCGCCCTCCTCGATGAAGCCGAGCGATCGGAACACGTCCCAGAAGTTGAGCCCCGTGGCCTCGACCGACACGCGAACTTCGCGTGGCTCGAGGGAACGCACCGGGAGCGGCTTGATCTCGGGACTGTCGAATATGCCGCTCCGGTCCGGGGCCAGCACCCAATTCGGGTCCTCCGGCAACTCCAGCCGCTCGCCGGCGGCGCCGGGCCGCACCAGCCGCGCCACCCGGCGACTCCCCGAGCGGTAGGCAATGTGGTTTTCCTGGTCGGGATACAACAGCTCATTGACGAGGTCGGCCAGCGGCACGGCAGCGCCGGGATCCAGATCGAGCATGCGCGGCCGCAGTTGCGCCGCTTCCAGCGTGACCACCTTGCCCAGGCCCCACAGCACCGCGCCGGCAAGGCGACCCCGCTGCTCGCGCTCGAGCACCTGCGCCCCGCGGGTGATGAACCACACACCCTGTTCCGGTACGACATCGGCATCGCCCAGGCCCTGAACCATCGCGAGCGCGCCGGCCCCGGCCTGGGTTACGTCCTCGGCGATTTCGGTGGTGGTTGCCCGCGGGCCATGACCGTCCAGCGCCGCCAGATGAACGACGCCCTTGAAGGGCACATCCTGAGGCAAGCCTGCGACCAGCGCCCGCCATGACTCGCGGCTTGCGGAGTCCAGCGCGGTCTTGACGATCATGGAGTCGACGGTTGCCGAGTTGCCGTTCGCCGCAGCCTCTCGGCCAGCCAGGACGACCGTCTGGTTGCGCGCCGCCAGCGCCGCCGCCAATTCGTCCGCGACGCCGCCCTGGTCCGCCGTCAGCACCCACAGACCTGGGGGCTCGGCCACGGTCGCCGGACCCTGTGACACGATCACGCCCTTGTCCAGCATGTCGAACGTGAAGGAATCATCGACGCCCAAGACCTCGACGCCCACGAAGCCCACGTCACCGAGAGCCCGCCGCCAGACCGAGGGTTCCGCGAGGGCGTGGTGCGGGCGGTAGTCGTCGGCGAAACGCCACCAGCCGTCCAACTGGCCGAAGGTCAGGTCCATCCACCCCAGGCCGCGGAGGTTTTCGAGCGCCACCAGATGCCCCGATGGCGCGAGCAACTCGCGGCAGTGCCCCAGCGTCTGCTCCAGATGGCGGGTGGCGTGCAGCACGTTGGAGGCGATCAGCAAGTCGTAGCCGTGCGCGTCGTAGCCCTGGGCTACCGGGTCACGCTCGATATCCAGCGGGCGGTATTCGATGCCGTCGTCGCCGAAGCGCGCCTCCGCCTCGGCGAAGAAGCCCGCGGAGATATCCGTGTACGTGTATTCAAACCGCCCCGCGGGAAGCTCCGGCAACACGGAGGCGGTGGCCGATCCCGTGCCCGCGCCGACCTCGATTACCCGAATGCGCCGGCCCTCCGGCAATGTGGCGACCAGCGCCTGGACGGCCTCGGACAGCATTTGGTTCGCGGCGCGCGCCACCGGCGCCTTCAGATACAAGTCAGCCGCCGTCGGTTCGCCGCTGCTGAACAGCAGCGTCAGCGGGTCCTCGTTGCCGCGCAGCACGTCGGCCAGGGCGAGGCCCGACCGCCGGAAGAGCCCAATCTCGATCTGACCGTCGGGATACATTCCCGCCATCCGGGTGGCGAACTCGTCGACGTCGCGTGGCATGTGGTCCGGCAACGGGTCGTCCGGCCCCACGACCACCACGAAGCCGTCGGCCGTCTCCCGCACCACCCCCGAACTGGCGAGCATTTCGAACATCCGACGGAAGACTCGCTGGTGCTCCGGCAAGACATCGAGCCGTTGCCGCAGGTCCTCGGGGTCCACGACCTCGCCGGATACGCGCTGCCAACCAAGCTCCTCGAGGGTCGCGAGCGCACGGGACCGCGACCATCGCTCCAGATCGGCCAGCAGGGCGTTCCGGCCCTCGGGATCGACGCCGGCGTCCACCAAATATCCCGGAAAAGTCTGTGCGTTCGCCGCAATGGCGGCCGGACTCGGGAAGAAGTCGGCGGCTTCGATTCCGGGCGGAAGCACACGGTCTCGCCAGGCAATCTCGTACAGCAGGTCTTCGACCCCTTCGACCGCCGAGAGCAACGCCGCCCGCGTGGCCCGCTTGACGGTGTATCCAGTGAGCTCGCCGAGCAGCGAGCCGCTCGAGTCGTAGATGCGCAGTTCTCCGCTCAGGACTTCCGGCGGCTCCTCCGATTCCGCTTCCGCCGCCTGGGATGCCTCGCTCATACGGACGTGGCAGAGCACCTGATCCGGCAACCGCCCTCTCAGCCAAAACCGCTCCCAGCCGAACGGCAGATAGGTGGCCTCGTCCGGCGCGCCCGACATGTTGCGGGCCACGCCGACGACCTGGAAGCACCCGTCCAACACCAGCGGATGCACGTCCAGCTGGTTTCGGCC
>DAOUKN010000069.1:0-9429 GCA_034421255.1 Chloroflexota bacterium
CGCGGCGCGCGAATCCTGTGCTACCGTGAACCGGGCAGAGGAGTGTAGCTCAGTTGGCTAGAGCAACGGTCTCCAAAACCGTAGGTCGGGGGTTCGAGTCCCTCCACTCCTGCCACGCGCCGAAGTGGCGGAATTGGTAGACGCGCTGGTCTCAAAAACCAGTGAGGTAACTCCTCGTGTCGGTTCGATCCCGACCTTCGGCACCGAAAGCCGGCGTTGCCTTAAGTCGCGGGTTCCGGGATGTCGAGATCCATTCCGGGATATACGGCCTGAGGATCCTCGCCGTCGAATCGCCACCTATTGCGTTCGAAGATAATCTCCCACTGATGTTGGTCGCCGTATTCGCGCTCGGCGATCGTCCGCAGCGTTTCCCTTGGCATCACCTTGATGGTGCGGCGGATCGGCAGTTCGCCGGGGGCCGGGTCTCTCCGGAAAAACTTGCGGAGATTCATCGGCACTCACCAGCTGCGGTCAGATCGGCGGACGATAGGCTACCATTGCCGCCCAGCATGAGCCATCGTCCGCAGTCGACGGCCGATCACGTCGAAGCGCCCAACACTTCCGCCGACCCACCGGGTTTCTCGGCAAGGCTGTGGGCCGAAGCTGAGGCCAAGCAGTCGTGGGTGTGCCTCGGCCTGGATGTCCTGCTCCAGCGGTTGCCGCGGAACATCCCGCATACCATCGAAGGCGCTGGGATATTCCTGCGAAATGTTGTTGACGCATCTGTTGAAGATGTAGCGGCCCTCAAGCCTAATCTCGCGTTTTATCTTGCCATGGGATCTGATGGAATCCGGTTGCTTAGCGACATCATTGAACATATCGATCATCGCGCCATCGTGATCCTCGACGGCAAGTTTGGCGATATATCCGATTCGGTCGAGCAATACGCCCGGGCGGCGTTCGATGCGTTCGACGCCGACGCGGTGACCGTCGATGTCTACGGCGGCTGGGAAACGGTCGAGCCAATGCTGGCCGATCCGTCCCGCGGAGTGTTCGTGTGGACGCGCAGCAGCAATCCCGGCGCGGATGCCGTTCAGGGCGGCTCGCAGGACGCTGAGCCACTTTTCGTGCGCGTGGCCCGCGAGATCGGTGTGCGGGCGGGCGGCGGCAATCTTGGGACGGTCGTGGGCGCCACCCGGGCCGACGACGTGCGCCGCGTGCGCGCCGCGGCGCCAACCGTCCCATTGCTGGCGCCGGGCGTCGGCGCCCAGGGTGGCGAATTGGAAGCTGTCGTGCGTGCCGGATTTGGCGATGCGCCTGCCGGGGTGCTCATCAACGCCGGGCGCACCGTGCTCTGGGCGTCTGCCGACGCCGACTATGCGCTGGCGACGCGCGCCGCCGTGCGCGAGATGCGCGACCGGATCAGCGCCGTGCGGTCGGCGTGACCGAGCCGCCGAGCGCGGCGCATTCCGCCGACGTCCCCCAATTCACCGTCGGAGAAACGGTGCGCATGCGCAAGGCGCATCCGTGCGGCGCGGACGCCTGGACCGTGACGCGGGTGGGCGGCGACGTCGGGCTCCGCTGCACCGGCTGCGGTCGCCGCATCTTTCTGTCGCGGCGAGAGCTGGCGCGCCGTCTGCATGCCCAACATCGCGCCGGCGCCGTACGCCGGGGTTAGACAGGCGCCGGGTTGACCGGCCAGGCGCCGAGCACGCGCGCGAGCACGCTCGTGCGGGCAAGCTCGGCCAGCGCTGGCTCCACGTTCGGATCGTCCGGATGCCCGGTCAGTTCGAGGAAGAACAGGTAGTCGCCGGGCCTGGTGCGGGATGGACGCGACTGAATGAAGTTCAGATTCACGTCGTGGCTGCGCAGCATGCCCAGCATGTCGTGCAGCGCTCCCACGCGGTCGCGGATGGAAACGAGCAGCGCGGTCCGGTCCCTCCCGGTGCGGCTCGCGGGCCGGCGCGCGAGCACGTAGAAGCGGGTCCGGTTGGCCGCAAGGTCCTGGATGTGCCGCCGCACCACCGTCAGCCCATAGGCCTCGGCGGCGGCCACGGTGCCGATGGCGGCCGTTCCGGGCTGTCCGCTGGCGCGCTGAGCGGCCTCCGAGGTGCTTGCCACCTCGTGTCGCGTGGCTGCCGGCAATTGGCGCGCGAGCCAGTCGCGGCACTGGTGCAGAGCCTGAGCGTGTGAGAAGACCGTCGTGTAGGAGTCCTCACTGCTCGCGGCGATGAGGTTGTGCGATATCGGCACCACCACTTCCCCGCAAATCGCCACGTCGTGTTCGGAAAATAGGTCCAGGGTCTCCCCAATAGTTCCGCTGGTTGAGTTTTCGACTGGGACGAGGCCATAGGCCGCATCGCCGCGTTCGACGTGAGCAAAGACCTCGCGAAACGACTCGGCGGGGAGATAGCCGGCGGAGCGTCCGAAGTGGGCGCGCGCGGCCTCATGGCTGAAGGTGTAGGCGGGCCCGAGGAACACCACCCGCTCGGGCTCTTCGAGGCTGCGGCACGCCGAGATGATCTCGCGAAAGATGTCTCGGATGTGCGCCGCGGTCAGGGGACCCGGGTTTTGCGCCGCGACCCGGTCAAGGATCGCGCGCTCGCGATCCGGGGCATATGACGGGCTCGAGGCCGCGGATTTGAGGGTGCCGATGCGGCGGACGACGGCCGCCCGCTCGCTCAGCAGCCGAATCAACTCATCATCCGACGCGTCCACCGCGCGCCGGAGCTCTTCGAGCTGATCGGCCACCGCCGCCAAGTCCTCCGTCGCAGGAGAGCGGGATTCTAGCACCGGGCTACTCCGCAAATGCCCGTATTGAGCATCGACCGGGACCCGGCGGTTGCAGCTCGATTCCCACGACGTTCTTCGACGTCGATCCCTGACATGTGCCCCTCAGTTGAGGCCAAGATCGGCGGCTGCCCGGGCAAACGCGCGGATGGCCTGGTCCAGGTCGTCGCGACTGTGGGCGGCGCTCACCATCACGCGCACCCGCGCGGCGTCGTGAGCCACCGTCGGATACGCCACGCTCTGAACGAAGATCCCCAGACCGCGGAGCTTGTCGCTCAGGGCGTGGGCCGTTTCCGCCTCACCCACGATCACCGGCGTGATCGGCGTCTCACTGCGTCCAGTGTTGAGCCCAAGGTCCGCCAGGCCGGCCTTGAAGTGGCGGGCGTTTTCCCACAGCCGCTCCACCCGCTGCGTGTCCCGCGACAGGATGGCGATGGCGGCCCGCGTGGCGCCAACCACCGCCGGCGGATGCGAGGTCGAAAACAGGAACGGCCGGGCGTGATGGATCAGGTAGTCGCGCAGCGTTTGAGAGCCTGCCAGGTAGCCGCCCATGGATCCGATGGCCTTGGAAAGCGTGCCCATCTGCACGTGGACCCTTCCCTTGAGCCCGAAGTGGTCCACGCTGCCGCGCCCACCCCGCCCGAGCACGCCGCTGCCGTGAGCATCGTCCACCATCACCATCGCGCCGAAGTCCTCGGCGACCTCGACCAGATCGGGCAGCGGCGCGATGTCGCCATCCATGCTGAAGACCCCGTCGGTCACCACCAGCTTGCGCGGATAGCTCTCGCACTGCCGCAGCTCGGTGCGCAACGAATCCGCGTCGCCATGCGCGAAGCGGCGGACCGTGGCGCGGCTGAGCCGGCAGGCGTCGATGATGCTGGCGTGGTTGAGCTCGTCGCTGAGGATCACGTCGTCGCGCCCCACCAGCGAAGCCACCGCGCCCAGATTGGCGGCGAAACCGGATTGCAGGACCAGGGTCGCTTCCACGCCCTTCCATTCGGCGATCTCGCGTTCCAGCGCCTCGTGGATTTCCATCGTCCCGGCGATGGCCCGCACCGCGCCGGCGCCCGCGCCAAACTCCTCCACCGCAGCCTGAGCGGCGGTGCGCATTTCCGGGTCATTGGCCAGCCCGAGATAGTCGTTGGACGACATGTTCAGCAGGTCGTGCCCGCCAATGCGAATGCGCGGACCTTGCGGGGACTCCAGGACGCGCAGGGGCCGCCAGAGGCCCTGACCGCGGAGGTCGGTGAGCTCTTGATCGGCAAACGTCAGCGGATGCATGCAGTGCGCTCTCGATGCGTGCGGGGCACGGCCGCTAGCGTACCCCGTGCGCGCCGTGGTCCACCGCGCTGTTCGCGGTGAGCTCGTCGAACCACACGGTGCGCCATGGTCCTTCGCTGAGCCGCCGTCTATCATGCCGCCGTCAGGCAGAACGGACGGCAATCCCCCACGCCTATGCGCCCAGCGCCTACGACCAGCTCGATGCCGTTCGGTCGGCGCGCTGCTCGAGATTCATGACCGCGGACTCCGCCGCCATGCTCGAGGCCGCCATCGAGGCGGCGCGGGCGGCCGGCGACGAGCTCGTCCGGCGGTTGGCCGGCGTCATCGACATTCGCTGGAAGACCTATCAAGGGGAGACAACGGTCGTCACGGACGCCGATATGGCTGCCGACCGCGCCATTCGCGAGGTGCTGCTCGCCCGGTTCCCCGGCCATGTGATTCTCTCCGAGGAAGTGCCTCACGACGACACGCTGGGGCCCGACGTTTGGGTCATCGATCCGCTCGACGGCACCGACAACTACTCACGCGGCCAGCCGCAGTTTTGCGTCAGCGTGGCGCATGCCTCCCACGGGCGCGTGGACGTCGGCGTAATCTTCGATCCGGTGCGCGACGAGCTGTTCACCGCCACCATCGACGGTCACGCGGAGTGCAACGGAACGCCGGTGCGCGTCACGGATCGTGACGACCCCGCCGAATCAGCCGTCGCGTGGGCGCAGGCGGGTATGTCGCGCGAGGACTCCCAGCGCCTTCACGTGGCGCTGGCCGCCGCGGCCTCCACCTTCCATCGCGTCCGCCTGACCGGCAGCGCCGCTCTCGAGATGGCGTGGGTGGGTGCCGGCCGCTTCGACGGCGCGCTCCTTGGCAACGTCAAGTGGTGGGACCAGGCGGCGGCGTCGCTGATCGTCGAGCGGGCCGGCGGTCGCGCCACGGACATCTATTGGCGTCCCATGGGCCCCGACAGCCGGCGCTGTGTGATGAGCAACGGGCGCATCCATCAAGCCATGATCGAGCTTGCGCATGCGCACGACTTGCACGTGGCGTTCCCGCCCCCGGGAGATTGACCCCTAGATTCAGCCGGTGCTAGCGTCGCGCGCTGCCCATCCCCTGCTGCTGGCTGGTGCTTCCCGAGATTCCGGTTGAACGCATGGTGCTCGCCGTGTTGTCGAACGACGACGCCAACACGGTCCAGGCGGCGCTGGTTGCGGACGAGTTCCGCGTCACGCGCATCAACACCACGGGCGGTTTCCTCAGGCGCGGCAACGTGACCCTGCTGGTCGGCGTGGCCGAACGGGAAGTCGAAACAGTCATCGACCACATCCGGGCCAACGTTGCCACTGGCAGCGATGGTGCGTCTGCCGGCAGCGCCGGCTCCACCATGCTGGTTGTCCTTCCCGTCGACATGTCGGCGCGCGTCTAGCCGAGGAAGCCGTTCGCGTTACCGTCCTACGGCGGCAGTAAGCTTGGCTGGTGCGCGTGAACGGTTTCCGCGAATCGTGACTGCCGTGACCCTATCCAGCCTCGGCGGGCGCATGCTCGCGCGCGCGGCGCTGCTTGCCCTGGCCGCGCCCCTGCTGACCGTGTGGCTCGCGCAGGCCATTGGCATCGAGGTTCCGCCCGGGCACGAGGGGCACCGCCACGTGCATTTCGCGACCGGCGACGCGCCGCTGGAAACTGAATCGGAGGCGTCGTCGGGCGAATTTCCCGAGGGCGCCCTTGGTCTGCTCGCCGGCGTGCTCCCGGCGCTGCTGGCCACGGCCCTACTGCTCATCGCCTCGCGACGAACCACGCAAACGACCCAACGAGTGACCGAGTGGGCGCCGCAGGCCGCGCATCCACCGCCTCGGAGCTAGTCGACTCGTCGATGACCTTCACGGCTGGCGCAGCATCTTGTCTCGCGCCGCCGGGCACATGCCCTCAGGAGAGCTCACATGAAATTGATATCCGCGCGCGCCACGGCGCGCGCGCTGGTGGCGGCGGTCGCCCTCACCGCCACCGCGACCGCGGGCGCGCTGGCGCACGAGGGCCGGGAGTCGGCCGGCTACGAGGTGGTCGTCGGCTTCCTCAACGAACCCGCCTACGAGGGCTATCTCAACGCCGTGTTCCTCGAGGTGACCAAAGGCGAGAGCCGGCCAGGGGCCCAGGAGTCACACGATATGGCCGGCGGCCAGATGTCGGACGTCACGGCCCACGGCGGAATCTTCGTGTCCACGCCGTTCGAGGACGGCGAAGCCTTCGAGGCGGAGATTCCCCACGGCCTCGACGGCATGACCATTCCCTACCACAGCCACCTCAACCCCGACATTGCCGGATCGATTGAAATCACGCGCGACGCGCCGGCGGCAGGCCGTGCCGAGATTGAGTTGCGCGCCGACCGAGCCGTGCCACCCATGCTTCGGGTACAGCCGGGAACCACCGTCGTGTTTGTGAACCGCACCGGCGAGCCCCAGCTCATCGCGAGCGGCATGCATACGGATGAGGCCCACGCCGCCGCCGGCCTGAGCGGGCCCGTGACCGGACTGGAGGACACCCTGCAAGTCGAGGTCACCCACATCTCGTCGGGGCAGTCAACGGTCATGGCGCTCGCGCCGCTGTTCGAGCACCCCGGCGCCTACACGGCGGACTTCATCCCGACGCAACCCGGCGGCTATCGGTTCCGGTTCTTCGGCAGCATCGAGGGTCAGCCGTTCGACGAGGCCTTCGAGTCGGGCGCGAACACCTTTGATGCCGTGCAGTCCCGCGCCGTCGCCCAGTTCCCCGTCACGCTCCCCAGCGTGCGAGAGCTCGAGGGGGTGGTGCGCAGCTCGCAGGCGTCGGCCGACGAGGCGCTCGACGCAGTGGCGGGCGCGCGAGCGATCGGCATCGTCGGCATAGTCGTGGGCGGCCTTGGCCTGGCAACCGCCGCCGGTGCCATCGCGCTGGCGATTCGGAGTCGGCGTAGTGCCTAAGTTCCGTCATTCCCGCGAAGGCGGGAATCCAATCCGGTCAATCTTGGAGGCGCGTTGGACATCAGGCGCAGGGGCAGGCTTCAAGCCTGCCCAGGCCCGGTGCCGCAAGCGACTCTCCGACGCATGACACGGACGCCGGCCCGCCGCTGGGCATTGGCGACCGCGCTTGCCGCGTTGCTCGCATGCCTCGGGCTCATGCCGGTCGCCGCCCATGCCAACCTCGTGCGGGCAATACCCGCCGCGGGCTCGACGGTTGACAAGCCGCCACAAATCGTCGCCGCCGAGTTCTCCGAGCGAATCGAGCCTGAGTTCAGCCGCATCGATGTCCTGGATGCCTCCGGGTCGTCGGTGACCGACGGCCCCAGCCAGGTCGACCCGTCGAACCGTTCCGCCATGTTGGTCCGCGTGCCGCCGCTCGCCGATGGCACCTATGTCGTGACCTGGCGCACCTTGTCGGTTGTTGATGGTCACGTTATCCGCGGCTCGTACGCCTTCAGCGTGGGCGAGCCCATCGACGCTGACGTGGCCGGCACTCCGGCGTCCGCGCTCGTGCTCAGCCCCGCCGAGCCCGTGCTGCGAGCCGCGCTGCTCGTTGGCGCCATGCTCGTGCTGGGCACCGCGGTGCATGTGCCGCTGATCTTCGCGCCCGCCGCCCGCGCGGTCGGTGTCGGCACTGCGGGATCGCGCTACGTGGAGCTCGGGTGGATTGGCTTCGGTCTGGCCGCTGGCGCCCACGTGGGACTGCTGGTGACCCAGGCCGTGGGCCTGGCGGGCGATGCCGAGGCGGATCTGGTGGGCGCTGTCGGCAGCGCGCTCGGCTTGGGGCAGTGGGGCACGCTCTGGGTCGTGCGGGCCGTCGTGGTCGCGGGGTTGGCCCTGGCCCTGATGCGTGCCGGCCGCGAACCGCGGCTGCTGCGAGCCTGGTTGCCGGTCGCGGCACTGGCCGCGGCTGTGCTCGTCACGATTTCATTGGGCAGCCACGCGGCGGCGCTCCTCGAGTCCACGACGGCGGCCACCAGCGCCGACGTGCTGCACTTGCTCACGGCCGCGCTTTGGGCCGGCGGCCTCGCCCCGCTGCTGTTGTCGCTTCTGCATGCCCGCCGGGCGCTCGACGGCGCCTCGCGCCGCCGTCTGCTGCAGGAGCTGCTGGCGCGGTTCTCGACCATTGCCACGATCTCGGTCGGCGCGCTCGTCATCACCGGTGCGTTTGCTACCTGGATTCAAGTCGTCGAGTTGCCGCGCCTGGCGCAAACCGACTACGGCCGGGTGCTGGTGGCCAAGCTCGCGCTCGTGGCGCCGCTCCTTGGCCTGGGCGGCGTCAACCTGCTCTGGACGCGGCGTCGGCTGATCGACGTGCAGCCCACCGCCGCCGGCCGGTGGGCGCCGCGCCTGGTGGCCGCCGAGGTGCTGCTTGGCGTCGCCGTCGTCGCGGCGGTCGGACTGCTGACCAGCCTCGAACCTGCGCGCCAGGTCGCGCTCGGAGATGCGCGGGGCATAAGCCTGGAAACTCGCATCGACGATCTCGACGTGATGTTGAGCATTCAGCCCGGCACGCCGGGCAACAACACCGCCACCCTGACGCTTCAGGACCGTGGGCAGCCCGTGAAGGACGCCGACGTCGAGTTGCAGTTCAAGTTCCTCGACTCGGACATCGGGCAGCGAGATCTGCGTCCGGAAGGGGACGCTGACGGACGCTACGTCGTGGCGGGCGACTTCATTGGCCTCGTCGGTCGCTGGCAGGCGCTCGTGATCGTCCGGCGCCCCGGCGAGTTCGACGCGCGCGCACCCTTCCGGTTCGACGTGACGCCGGGCGGCTCAGCGGCGGGCGGCGCGCCGCCTCCGGCCGCCGACGACGTGCGCCGCGTGTGGGCCATTGCGCTCGCCGGTCTGGGTCTTCTTCTCGCCTTCGGCATGCTGCAGCCGGTGGCCTGGGCGGACTGGGCGCGACGGGGCGTGACGGTCGTCGGCTTCGGCGCCGCCGCGGCTGGACTGGCGCTGCTGGTCACCACGCCCGAGTTTGCTCCGAGCTCCTTGAGCGCCGTGAACCCCGTACCGCCCGACCAGAAATCCGTCGATGCCGGACGCATACACTTCGAGGCTCACTGCGTCAGCTGCCACGGTCCGGGCGGACAGGGCGACGGACCGCTGGCGGCCGGACTTGATCCGCCGCCGCTGGACCTGACCATTCACGTGCCGCTGCACCCCGACGGCGAGCTCTACGGCTTCATCGAACAGGGCATCGCCGACACGGCCATGCCGGCATTCGGCGAGACGTTGACCGTGTTCGACATATGGAACCTGGTCAACTTCCTCCAAACGCTGCCGCCGTAAGAAACCTCGGCGTCATCCCTCCGTCATTCCGGTCACCTCCGTCGTTCCCACCGCATCCGTCATTCCCGCCCCCTTCCGTCATTCCCGCGGAGCCTGTCCCCGCGAAGGCGGGGAGCGGGAATCCACTCGTCATCCACCCCCG
>DAOUKN010000070.1:0-4154 GCA_034421255.1 Chloroflexota bacterium
CAGCATTTCGCGTTCGTCCAGGGCGATCACCGACACCGGATCGCCGGCTTGGATCACGGCGCCCTCGGTGATCACCGCCAGGCCGTTGCCCTCGGTCATCGAGGTCAGACGGAACGAATCTTGCTCACCGGCGGGCGCGCAGACGAGCTCATCGCCGTCGCGGCGCACCGTCACCCTCACGTACGTCCGCTTCCCGCTGGAACTGCGCATGGGCTCCAGGGCGCGCGGTTGAACCATGGGATTCACCAGGCGCGCGTGCCCCATCAGCTTGAGCAGCGCGGGCCGCACGAACAACTCGAAGCAGACCATGCTCGACACGGGGTTTCCGGGCAGGCCGATCACGGGCGTGCCGTCGATTTCTCCGAAAGCCAGCGGCTTTCCGGGTCTCATGTTGATCTGCCAGAAATTCATGCGGCCGGCGGAGGCGATTACGTTTCGCACCAGGTCGTAGTCGCCCATCGACACGCCGCCAATGGTGACCAGGAGATCGGCGTCGCGGCCATGCCGGATGGCGGCGCGCAGGCCGGCCTCGGTGTCGGGGGCAATCGGGAGGCGCTCGGCGATTGCGCCGTAGCGCCGCGCAAGCGCGGTCAGCCCCCACGCATTGCTATTGCGCACCTGCCCCGGAGCAATGGGATCGCCGACCTCGACGATCTCGTCGCCGGTGGGCAGGATCGCGACTCGGGCACGCGGATGCACGCGAGCCTCGGTGACGTCCACCGACGCCAGCACGCCAATGTGGGCGGCGTCCAGCATGCGGCCCTTCGGGGCGACGACATCGCCCCTGGCGACATCGCCGCCACGCCGTCGAATGTTCTCGCCCGCTTCGGCGGTTTCCAGGACACCGACCTCGCCGTTGGCGGCTCCCGGTTTCTGGGCCCAGTGCACGCCGTCCGTGTCCTCGAACGGAAGCACCGCGTCCGCGCCCGGCGGAATGGGCGCCCCGGTCATGATCCGCGCCGCGGTTCCCGGCTCGACGTGCACCTCGCCGGCTTGGCCTGCGGCCACCTCACCCACCACGCGCAGCGACACGCCGGCATCCGCCCGCGCGCTGGTGACGTCCGCCGCCCGCAGGGCATATCCGTCAAAGGCCGAGTTGTCGAATCCGGGCACGTCGACCTGGGACGTCACGTCCTCCGCGGTGACCAGCCCGTGAATCTCGGCGAGACCCAACGAAACCGGGGCCAGCGGCTTCACGGCGGCCAGAATGCGCTCGCGCGCCTCGTCGACGGACAGGAACGTGTCGGTGTCTGGCACTGTCATAGAGTCTGCTGCATGCGGCGTCGACCAGTTTAGACTCCGACGCCTCGCCTATGCTTGAGCAAAGGAGCCACATGCCGGGAGACCCTGGGCGCGGGCGCGGTCATGCCACGTTTGACCACACGGCGGATGTCGGGCTTGAGGCATGGGGCGCCACATTTGGCGAGGCGCTCGCCGAGGCCGGGCTGGGCCTTCAGGCCATCATGCTGCCCGGGAGCGTGGTGCAAGCTCGCGACCTTCGGAAGTTTCGGGTCGCCGCCGACGATGCGGACGCGCTCGTCGTGGTCTGGCTCAGCGAGCTGCTCTATGCCTTTGAAGCCCACGGCTGGCTGTCGGGGAGTTTCGAGGTTTCAGTCAACTCCGACGGCCAGCTCTCCGCGACTGCCCGTGGCGAGACCTTTGACGAAGAGCGTCACGTCCTTGGCGTGGGCGTGAAAGCCGTGAGCTACCACGATCTGGCGGTGCGGTGCGAATCGGACGCCGTGCGCATCCGGGTGATCCTGGATGTTTAGCCTGAGGTCGCCGTGAGCGCGTCACGCCGCAAGAAGCGCCCACGCGGGCGGGAGGCGCAGACGCCGGCGTCGGGGCCCGACGCATCGCAGCTCGAGCGGCTCGACCGGTTCCGCTGGCAGATTCCGACCAACTACAAGGCCGGGATGCGAGTGCCGGGCGTCATCTACTCGTCCGACGCCATGCTTCCCACCGTCCTGTCCGACAAGCCGCTGGAGCAGCTGGCCAACGTCACGTTCTTGCCCGGAATCGTCGGGCACGCCCTGGCCATGCCGGACGTGCATTGGGGCTACGGATTTCCCGTCGGCGGCGTCGCGGCGACGGACGTGCGCGACGGCGTGATATCGCCGGGCGGCATCGGCTTTGACATCAACTGCGGCGTGAGGCTCATTCGCACGAACCTCACCGAGGACGATCTCCGTCCTCGGCTCAAGGAATCGCTGGACGCACTATTCCGCGTCGTGCCGGCCGGCATGGGAACCAAGGGCCGCATCCGCCTGACGCACAAGAACATGGATAGGGTGCTCCGCCGGGGCGCCGCGTGGGCCGTCGACCAGGGGCTCGGCTGGCCCGAGGACCTCGAGGTTGCCGAAGAGGGCGGCGCCCTTGCCGGGGCCGATCCCAAGGCCGTGTCGGCGCGGGCCAAGGAGCGCGGCGCCGGCCAGCTCGGCACCCTGGGCTCGGGCAATCACTTCCTGGAGTTGCAGGTCGTCGACGAGGTGTTCGATCCGTCCGCTGCGTCGGCCCTTGGGATTGAGCAGCCGGGAGCCGTCGTGGTCTTTCTGCACACCGGATCCCGTGGCTGCGGTCACCAGATCTGTCAGGACTACCTGCAGACATTCGCCCAGGCGCCGTCGAGTCGCGCCATCAAGCTGCCCGATCGCCAGCTGGCGTGCGCCCCCTTGCGCTCGCCGGAAGGACGGGCCTACCTGGCCGCCATGGCATGCGGCGCAAACTTTGCTTGGGCCAATCGACAGGCGATCACGCACTGGACGCGCGAGGCGCTGGCGGGCGTGTTTGGCCGGTCGGCGCGCTCGCTCGGCATGGACGTGGTGTACGACGTGGCGCACAACATCGCCAAGATCGAGGAGCACGTCGTTGACGGTGAGGCGCGTCGCGTCTGCGTGCACCGCAAGGGCGCCACGCGAGCCTTCCCACCGGGGCATCTGGAATTGCCGCCCAAATACCAGGACGTTGGACAACCCGTGTTCATCCCGGGCGACATGGGCCGGGCGTCCTACGTGGCCGTCGGCACCGCGGGCGCCATGGAGCAGTCCTTTGGCTCCACCTGTCACGGCGCCGGCCGCGCCCTCAGCCGGTCCGCGGCGCGCCGGAAGCTACGGGGGGTGAACATGGTCGAGCGCCTGGGCGCCATGGGCGTGGGAGTTCGCGCGCGCAACCCCCGCTTGCTCAGTGAAGAAGCCCCCGACGCCTACAAGAATGTGGCCGATGTGACCGCCATCACCCACGGCGCGGGAATCTCCCGCAATGTGGCCCGACTGCGTCCCGTGGGAGTGATCAAGGGCTAGTTGAGCGGGTGCTGCAAGCCTGCCCAGACCTGCCGATCGCGACCTGATGGCATCGTTGTATTTTTGCGGGTTGGCAAGGTCAAATCGCCGCTGGCCTCTGCTATAGTCGAATGCAGCGGACAAGGGCGAAGGTGCTTTCAGATGATCAAGCGCATCGGTATTCTCACGGCGATCATTGGGGTGGTCGCGGTGGCATTCCGGGCTGTTCGGAAGATGATTGGCGGAGGCGAAGCCGAAGAGGCCGCCTAGGGCTGAACCTCGCTGGCCCACAGCGATCTTGGCGCCCTTCACGGGCGCCACGTTCGTGTGAGTGCCCACCGCACCGCATTCCTCGGTAGCTCAATGGTAGAGCGTGCGGCTGTTAACCGCAGGGTTGCAGGTTCGAGTCCTGCCCGAGGAGCCGCATATCCGCATCAAGCGTAGGTCGCTCATCTCGACCCACGTGTTTCTAGGCCAAGGTGGCGCCATGCATGGGCGAGGATTACTCTAGCAATATAAATTCCTTTGCTATCCTAATCTAGAAACTAGAAATAACGCTGACCGGGGCAACCATTCGCCATCAACGGGCCACATTCTGGGAACACGTCTACGATCTTCGCGCACGGAATCTCATTCCTCGCATTTGGAAGTCTGGCGACCTTCGACCGTTTCTCGCCGGCCCGGGAAGTCCCGAGTTTGCCCTGACCACGATTAACGTCTGTCCGTTCAACAGCAGCGTCTCGACGGAAGGCGCTAAAATCGGCGACTTCGTGGCCAAGGGAGCGGCCCCGAAGGTGTGGCGGGTTGGGCGTGGTCAGTTTCGGCTGGTCGCGGACCCGGCGGACGACCTCCCGGCCCAGGACGCTGAGAGGCGGC
>DAOUKN010000071.1:0-11894 GCA_034421255.1 Chloroflexota bacterium
CAATCCGCGCTCGGGAGCCAGCAGCAGGGCGAGGACGAACATCGCGCCAACGACCGTGGCCATGGCTCCGGCGATGTTGGCGTCCAGGGCGCGCGCCAGCCAGTAACCGCCGATCGCGCAGGCGGACCCGATGGCCACGCTGAGCCCGAGCAGGCGCGGCAGGCGATCGGTCAGGAGATACGCTGCCGCGGGCGGACCGATCATCAGCGCCACCACCAGGATGCTGCCAACGGCGTCGAAGGCGCCAACGGCCGTGACCGACACCATTCCCATCAGGCCGTAGTGAATCACCGCGGGCGAAAACCCGAGAGCCGTCGCCAGTCCGGCGTCGAAGGTGGCCACTTTGAGCTCCTTGTAGAACGCACCGCAGACGACCACGTTGATGAGCAGAATGCCGCCCATCACCCAGAGCGCCACCGGTCCCAGGTCCAGGCCGAAGGGCGTGAATCGGTTGAACGGGGCAAACGCCAGCTCTCCAAGCAGCACGGCGTCGCTGTCGAGGTGCACGTCTCCCGCCAGGGCCGAGATCAGAATCACGGCGATGGAAAACAACGCGGGAAACACCAGCCCAATGGCCGTGTCCTCTCGAACCAGCCCGGTCCGGTTGACCACCTCAACGAGCGCGACCGTCGCGAGCCCCACGATGGCCGCGCCGGCAATCAGCAGCGGCGACCGCAGATCGGCCACGACAAAAAACGCCAGCACGATGCCCAACAGGACCGTGTGGCTGATGGCGTCGCTCATCATGGACATCCGCCGCAACATCAGAAAGGCGCCGGGAATCGCGCACGCGGCGGCCACGACGACCGCGACGAGCTGAACCTCGAGCTGCGCGGGCGTCACGGGGCGCCGGCCTGAGTCGCGCGCAGGCGCGCTGCCCGGGAGGCCCTGTCGCGCCCAAGGTCGGTCAGCGTCCAGGCGTCGCCGGAAGTGCGCCGAGCGAGGCCCTGTGCGGCAAGCTCCGCCAACGCGCGATCAACGACCGCACGACCGCGAATCGCGTACAGCGCGGCCACGTGGTGCGCGTGGCCGGGATCACGGGCGTGCTGGGCCGAAAGCGCCGCCAGGTCGCCAAGCACGGCCTCGAGCGCCAGCAGCCGGCGATGGCGCCAGGCGCGAAATCGCGCCCACGCGACCCCTCGGCGCGGTGCAAAGAGCAGTGAAACGGCCACGAATCCTGTCGCGACCAGAACGATCGTTGGCCCCGTGGCGGTGTGGGCCGTCGTGCTGATGACCGAGCCGGCCACGCCGGCTGCCGCGCCGAGAGCGGCTGAGAGAATCACCATCACACCGAGGCGGTCGGTCCACTGGCGCGCGGCGGCCCCAGGCGCGACCACCATGGCGCTCATCAACACGACGCCGACCGTCTTGAGCCCCACCACGATGGCGATGACCAACAGACTCGTCAGCAGCACGTCCAGCCGGCGGACGGGATAGCCCATCGAGGCGGCGAAGTCCGGATTGAAGCTCAGCAGTTTGAACTCCTTCCAGAGCACCAGCAGGATCAGCACCGCGATGGCGCCGACGGCCGACATGGTGATCACGTCGACTTCGAGCAAAGCGGCCGCTTGGCCGAAGAGATATCGATCCAGACCGGCCTTGCCGGCCGCCGGCTGTCGCTGAATGAACGTGAGGACCACGAGCCCGGCGCCGAAGAACACGCTCAGGATGAGGGCCATGGCCGCGTCGGCCTTGACCCGCGACGCGCGAACGATCCCGATGACGGCCAGCGCCGCCACCCAACCGGCCAGCGCCGCGCCGATCATGAGCACCAGCGGCGTCCGGCTGCCGGTGATGAGAAACGCCAGCGCAACGCCGGGCAGCGCGGCGTGGGACATGGCGTCGCCCAGCAGCGCCTGCCGCCGCAGCACGGCGAATGCGCCCACGGCGCCGCTTACCACGCCCAACGCCGCCGAACCCAGCGCCACCGTGCGCAGCGTGTAGTCGAAGATCAGATCGCTGAAAACATCCACGGAGACGACCGTCAGTTCCGCCGACTGGAAGCGTTCACGGGGTCGATTTCGGGCTCGTCCCGTTGGCGTGGCCGCCGGCGATGCCCGAGACGCGCCCGCCATAGGTCTCCCGCAGGTTCTCCTCGACGAACACGTCCGCGACCGGTCCGGCCGCGATGCGGCGCACGTTGAGCAGCGTGACCCAGTCGAAATACTCCGTCACGGTTTGCAGGTCGTGGTGCACCGCGACCACGGTCTTTCCCTCGGCGCGCAGGGTTCGCAGCAGACTCACGATCGCCCGCTCGGTGGTGGCGTCCACGCCCTGAAAGGGCTCGTCCATCAGGTAGACCTCGGCGTCCTGCACCAGCGCGCGGGCCAGGAACACCCGCTGCTGCTGCCCGCCGGAGAGCTGGCTGATCTGACGATCGGCGTAGGTCTCCATGCCAACCTGCCGCAGTGCGTCCAGCGATCGTTCGCGCTCGGAAGCTCCCGGTCGGCGGACCCAGCCGAGGCGCCCGTAGGTTCCCATGGCCACGACGTCGCGCACCGTGGTGGGAAAGTCCCAGTCCACGCTGCTCCGCTGTGGCACATAGGCCACCAGGTGGCGTTGCACGCGGTAGGGGCGCCCCAGGATGCGCACCCGCCCGGCGGCGGGTCGGAGCAGACCGAGAATGGTCCGCAGCAGAGTGGTCTTGCCGGCGCCGTTGGGGCCCACAATGGCCATCAAGACTCCGCGCGGCACCTCCAGGTCAACGTCCCACAGCGCCGGGCGTTGGTGATACGCGAGCGTGACGTCGGTGGCCTCGACCGCCAGCGGAGCGTCAGCCTCCGTTGGAGCGGCGAGCGACGGGCGCGCGGTCGTTGCGCTCATTCGCCCGAAAGCCCGCTGACGATCGTGTCGATGTTGTGCCGGATCATGCCCAGGTAGGTGCCTTCCGGCGTGCCCGCGACGCCCATGGCGTCGGAGAAGATCTCGCCCCCGACGACCACCGTGTGCCCGCGCGCGCCGGCGGCTTCGATGACGGCCTGCACCCCCTGGTCGGGCACCGAGGACTCGATGAAGACGGCGCGAATCCCGCGGTCGCTGATGAATCGCGCCAGGGCCTGGACGTCCGCCGTGCTCGCCTCGCTCTCGGTGCTGATGCCCTGGAGGCCCCGCACCTCGAAGCCATAGCGCCGGGCGAAGTAGTTGAACGCGTCGTGGGCGGTGACCAGGGCGCGAATGCCCGCGTCCAGCGTGTCGGCCTGCTCCGTGACATAGGCGTCCAGGTCTTCGATTTCGGCGATGTACGCCTCGGCGTTGGCGCGATAGGTCGCCGCTCGAACCTGGTCCATGTCGACCAGGGCATCGCGGACGGTCGCCACCACGACGGTCCACAGACCCAGATCGAACCACACGTGCGGGTCGTACGCGCCCTCGAACTCAGGCGGCGCCAACAGTTGGCCGCGGTCAATGTCGTCGGTCACGCGCACCGACCGCACTCCCAGATCCTCCATGCGCTCCAGGACGCCGGTCATGCCCGCCTCGAGGTGCAGGCCGTTCCAGAACACGGCGTCGGCCGACTCGAGCCGCGTGATGTCGCTCTCGCTCGCGCGGTACAGGTGCGGATCGACGCCGGGCCCCATGAGGGCGTGCACCTCCACCGCGTCCCCGCCGATGCGATCAACGGCGTCGGCGATTTGCCCGATCGTGGCCACGATGCGGAGGGGTCGCCCGTCATCGCCGAGCGACTCGGAGGCGTCCCCGCTCGTGCCGCCGTTACAAGCGGCAAAGAGCAGGAGGACCGCCGCTAGACCGGTCGACCATGCGCGGGCCGTTAGTGGCCGAACAGCTCTGGATAGCAGACGGGAGATCCCCACTGGCGACGGCGGCGTGCAATGGTTTCATGAATTGAGGCGTTAAGTCAATGAACGCAATACTAAAGTTGTATAAGTCAACAATTGCCCCTTTGTGCCCACAGCCTCTCGGTGATCGGCCGGTCTGGACACTGGACCTGGAGGGCCCCAGCCTTCGTGGCGGCCCGGGCTTAAGGCATCTTGACATCAAGTTGAGAAGACATCATGATGTCTCCATGAGGACCACGCTCACATTGGATGACGATGTCGCTGGCTTCCTGCGCGAGCAGGCCCGTCTTCACAACCGTCCGTTTAAGCAGGTCGTGAACGACACGCTGCGCCGGGGAATGTCGCCGGCCGTCGGCGAAGAGCGACCGGTGTATCAGGTCGAGCCACAACGGGGCGGCTTCCGACCGGGCGTGGATCCACTCAAGCTCAATCAGCTCAACGATGAGCTGGAGACCCAGGAGTTCATGGGCCGGGACGGCGAGTGAGCCTGCTTCCGAACGTGCGCTCCAGCAGTGAATCCGCTCGCCCTGAGCCTGTCGAAGGGCCGTTCATGGTTCGACAAAGCTCACCACGAACGGCTTTCGTAGCCGTCTGGAATAGGCTCGATTGATCGTCCCGGACCTGAACCTGCTGCTCTACGCCTACAACGACGGCGCGCCCTTTCACGAAGAAGCCCGCCGTTGGTGGGAAGAATCAGTGAACGGGTCTGAACGCGTCGGCGTGCCCTGGGCGGTGTCGACCGGCTTCGTGCGGCTGATGACCCATCCGCGGGTGCTGGTGGATCCCGCGACTCCGGCGACGGCCGCGGGCTACGTCGAAGAGTGGTTCCGCCTGCCCAACGTCATTCCCCTGAACCCGGGCCGGGACCACCTCGCCCTGTTCCGGCGCTGCCTCGCCGCCGCCGGCGTCGGCGCCAATCTCGTCACCGACGCCCACCTGGCGGCCCTGGCGATGGAATATCAGGCGGAAGTGCATTCCAACGACACCGACTTCAGCCGCTTCCCCGGCCTCCGCTGGCGCAATCCGCTCTGAGGAAAGGCCCGCTTGGACTTTTGGTCATTCCGGCGGAGGCCGGAATCCAGGATCGCACGCAGCGCCGTTGTGTACCGTCGGCATATGACTCGCATCAACGTGGACATTGACGAGCAAGCCTGCGCCGACGATATGCGCCGCTATCGCCTCGCGACCAAGCAAGAGGCCATCAACTACGCGCTGCGCACCCTAGCGGACGAACCGCTCTCCGTTCACGAAGCGCGCACGCTTCGAGGCAGTGACTGGGAAGGCGACCTCGACAGGGTGCGCTCCAGCCGCTCGCCGAAGCTCAACTCCGACTCCCCAGGCTAGGTTGGCTGTCGCCGGACTAGGAAGCGATCAGTCGGATTCCGAGGCTTTCTGATCGGCCTCGTGCTCGCGGAGGCAGCGAACGATGACGTCGTTCATTTCCTGAAATCTCGTCTTCGCGAAGTCTTCCACCCACTCTTCCAGCTTGGCGCGCGTCGTACCGTCATCCCATCCCACTCCCAAGTCAGTTTCCTCCACCATGTAGTTCTCGTCTGTGTGGAGAATCATCCAGGAATCACGCGACGAGCTCTCTCTTGGACTGAAAAGCGTGGGACGCTGCTTGATGGCTTCGAAGAGGCTCCGTCTAAATTGCTCGTTTTCTGAACCGGCAGGTGACATCCAAATTCGAAGACGCGGTTGCCCCTCGTAGACCCTGAATTCAAATAGGAACAAGGCATCGGATTCGACTTCCCAACCGCTGCCTGTCCGTGTCACTCCAAACTGGTCCCAGTCGATTCCGCGGAATCGAACGGCGCTGCTGATCTCGGAATCTAAAATCCACTCCCGCTGCTGTTCGATCGCTTCCTTGAGTATCGACTTGGCTTCAGCCGCCCAGTCTGGGCGATTCGCGAGTAGTAACTCCACGGCCTCACGGTGTTCTAGGTAGATTCGTCGGGCCAGCTGCGAAACGCTGGTGTCAGGCACGAGATTCCTCCTCAAAGTGGTTGCGTATTGACGCAGGAACGCGCGGACGTCGCTGTTTGTCGAATGGTCGTCGGTATCCAAGATTTGCTGCAAGATGTCGTATATGACTGAGTAAGCGACGGGCTGCCAAAAGTCTTTTTCTTCATCGCGGTATGGTTCGGTTCCCTGAGGCGTCAGGAACACGTGATATTTGGCAAACCTTGGGTATGCGTATTCCAGCGCGTTCCGATAGCGGGTTAGCTGCTCATGATGCTCGGTGGAGAACGTCTTGTTCTCGATGGCGCACAAGACCTGCGCGGGTTCGTTGAGGATCAGAATGTCCAGGTAGCCCTGTTGTCCGTGGACAACGTGTTCCCACTCACGGATCACTTCCGCCACCGACCAATCAACCGCTTGGCTGGCGTCCGACGCTCCGGCGCTGTCCAAGAGAGGCTTGAGGAAGCAATCGCCCAAGCCGTGGCTTTGGCCTGGCCGCAGCAGCCAGGCCAGGAGATTGGAATGGAATTCTTCCGAAGCCCAAAGCGATTCGCCGGATTCCAGCCTGAGCTGGCCGATGAAATCGAATGCGTCGAACTCGGTCCGTCGCTCCGCGGCGAGGCTCTCGAGTCGCTGCAGACGCTCGTCCGCGACCAGCGTGTGGAGCAGCGCCGCTTGTCGGCTGCGATCCTCGCCGATCTCGTGCTCCAGGCGTTCCAACTTGGCCAAGAGGCTGTTGAGAGAGGATGCCTGCGCGGTGTTGGTCGCCACTAGGAGTCCTTTGAGCCGCTCGAGAGCCGGGATTGCGCTTTCGAGTACCGGCGCCCGGCCAGCCGTCATTCCATCATGTGCTGGCAAATTCACTGCCGCCGACAAAGGTGAACGCCGCCTCACCGGGCATTGTAGAGGGATCCGGTGGCCCACGCTGTGTGCAGCGTGGGATGCACAAAATCCGGCCGCCTAGGATGTCATTTCGAGCACAGCGAGAAATCCAAGGACGTTCATCGCTTGCCGCGCCGCAGTCAATCGACGGCCTCGACCGCGAGTCACTTTCAACCGCGAAGTGCCCGGATTGAATCTACGGCACTTAGAACCCGATCCGTCGGCTCCTACTCGCCGTCGTCCGACGTGTCCTCCGACGCCAACGCCGTACTCTCCGCGAAGACCTTGAACGACCGCATGATCTTGAGCGACTGGCGCTTGAACAGCGGCCGCATGAACCACGACGCGATGCCCATGAATCCGCCAAACTCGAAGACGTTGTGGGCGATCCAGCGGGTGGCGTTGGGCCCGTCTTCGACGAACCAATTCTCGATGACATTTCGCACGCCCTCGGTCTCATAGGTTCCGCTGATCTCGTCCGGCAGGTTGTAGCGCGTGAGCGTTTCGATCATGTCGAAGGTCGTGCCGTTGTCGCGCTCAAACACCAGGCGCGACTGCGCGCCGGGCTGCCCCTCCACGCCGCTGACGTGCTCGAAGCGCTGCAAGCCGTCCATCCACTTGACCATGTTTTCGGGATCGTCGAACAGCGCAACCATCCGCTCGCGCGGCAGGTTGATGACGAGTTCGCAGGTGTACTTCACATAACATTCCAGAGCCGGCTGATGGACTATGCTACCGCGAGCTCGGAGCGAGCCGAGCGTGGGCTTGCGGGCTGAGGCCGGGGGAATGTCGTCGCCAACCATTTCGCACGCGCCGCCGGACTACGAATGTCCCTTCTGCGCACACGCGGCGGGCGCCGAGCCCGAGTTCACGGCCTGGCGCGACGCGCACGTGTTCGTGCGGATCTCCAAGCATTGGTATTCGAGCAACCCTGGCCATGCGCTCGTGATCCCGCTGGCGCACCACGAGAACATCTACGAGCTGCCCGACGCCCTGGCGGGCCACGTCCTTCGCATGGCGCGCCGCGTCGCCATTGCCATGCGCCGTGGCTACCCCTGCGACGGTGTGACCGTGCGCCAGAACAACGAGCCCGCCGGCGGCCAGGACGTCTGGCATCTGCACACGCACGTGATCCCGCGCCACACTGGCGACAGCCTGCACCGCTCGCGCTTCGGCCGGGCTGACGATGCCGAGCGCAGCCGCTTCGCGGCGTTCCTGCGCGAATGCCTCGCGTCGCTCGATCAGGCGGAGAGCCGGCCATAAGCGCGGCCAGTCAGCCTGGCCATCCCGGCATTGGCTCGGTCAGCACCGCCTGACGGCCTCGAATTGCATCGCTCCAGGCGGCGTGCGCGGTCCCTGGCGCCTCTCCGCACAACGAGCGAACGGCGGCTGGGCAGACCGGGGATAGGTCCGCACGGCCCCATCGGGAGTCTGAGTCTGTCAAGATTGCCGCAGCCCAGACGGAGGAGGCTGGCCATGACTGAGCAAACGCGGGTCGTCGTCATCGGCGCCGGACACAACGGCCTCGTCGCCGCCGGATACCTGGGACGTGCCGGATTGGACGTCCAGGTCCTGGAGCGCCGGGACGTCGTGGGCGGCGCAGCGGTCACCGAGGAGTGGTTTCCCGGCTTCCACATCTCCACCTGCTCCTACGTCTGCCACATCCTGCAGCAGAAGGTGATCGACGAGTTGGAGCTGCGACGGCACGGCTTCCACGTCCATCCCATCGACCCATCGCGCGTCCATCCCTTCCCCAACGGCAAGGTGGTGACGTTCTGGCACGACGACGAGAAGACGGTCGATGAGATCCGCAAGGTCTCGCCGGAAGATGCCGACGCCTGGATGGATTGGGCCGACTTTTGGCATCGCGCCGTGGGCATCCTCAGCGACTACTACCTCCGCCGGCCTCCCTCGCTGGCCGAGCTGACGGAGAGGTTCCGCGCGGAAGGCGAAGAAGAGCTGCTGGAAACGCTGCTGACCGTTCCATTCAAGGACCTGATCGAGCAGTTCTTCGTCTCGGACGAGGGCAGGGCGGCGGTGAGCACCAGCACGTGGGACATGGGAGACATCGGCGCGCCGGGCAGCGCCTATATCACGGCGCTCTACCGGTTCAGCGCCTTCCGGGAGGACACGGAGAACTACGGCATCGTCCGCGGCGGCATGGGCGGCATCACGCAGTCGCTGGCCCGCTCCGCCGAGGCTGCCGGCGTGTCGATCAGGACCGGCGCCGAAGTGGACCGCATCCTGGTGGAGCGCGGGCGGGCGGTCGGCGTCCAGCTTGCCGATGGAGAGGTCATCGAGGCCGACATCATTCTGTCGAACGCCGACCCCAAACGGACCTTCCTCAAGCTGCTGGACGAGGCCGACCTCGGCGCTGAGTTTGTCGCGGCGGTGAGGGCGCTGAAGACGGACTCGGCCTCGGCCAAGTTCCTTTGCGCCCTGCGCGAGTTGCCCGACTTCTCCGGCCACCTGGGCGCCGACTACAACCCCGAGTACCTGGCGATGATGAGCCTCTGTCCCTCGGTCGAGAATGCTCAGCGGAGTTGGAAAGACGCCAAGGCTGGCCGTCTACCCGACACGCCGATCATCCAGGTTCAGCTCCCGACCGTGTACGACCCCACGGTAGCCCCGGAGGGCGGACACGTCCTGTCGATGTGGATCTTCTTCGTGCCACCCCACATCCGGGACGGGTCCTGGTCGGAGATGCGCCGGCCGTTCGGCGAGTGGCTGATCGACGAGCTGACCACCTACGCCCCGAATTTCAGGGATTCGATCATCGATTGGACCCTGCTGACGCCCGAGGACATCGAGGAGCGCATCGGGCTGACCGACGGCAACATCCGGCACATCGACCTGATTCCACAGCAGATGATGTCGCGCCGGCCGCTGCCCGGATGGTCCGACTACCGCACGCCGATCGACGGGCTCTACCTCTGCGGCGCCGGCACGCATCCCGGCGGGGAAGTCACCGGCGCGCCCGGCCACAACGCGGCGCACGCGGTGCTCGCGAAGCTGGAGCGTTAGAACCGCGCGGCCGCGAGGTTTGAGAGGTCGGGGCGAGAGGATTTGAACCTCCGACCTCATCGTCCCGAACGATGCGCGCTACCTGGCTGCGCCACGCCCCGATGTCGCCAGTATAGGCGAGCGCGGGCGCCGGTCGCTTAGACGAGCCGTCCGGCGGGATCGAGAGCCTCCCGCAACGGCCGCCACGAGTCCGAGTGTGGGGGCGGCGCCGCGGGCGGCCGGTCGATTCCTGCCCAACCGCCCCGACTCTGAATCGCGGACGCGACGGCCTCCGCCGCGGTGCGGTTTGGACACCCGATCAAGGCACGGGAGCCGTCGGCGCTCGCGACGCGAGGCAACTCGGGGGCCTGCGATTCCCACTCGCGCTCGCCCCATCCGGCCGGGAGCTCCTCGGCCCGGACTTCCAAGGGCGACGCAAGCACCTGGCTCAGTTCCGCGCGCGCGAAGGCGCCGATTGAGTCCTCCGTCACGGCATGGCGCAGGCGCAACGTCACCTCGGCGAGTGCGCCGAGGCGTCCGCCTGAGCCCCACATGGCATGCGTGAGGCCGTATCCGGCGGAAAACTTGACCGTCGCGCCCCCGACGTGAATGGTCTCGCCCGACGCCAGCACCACCGTGGCGCCCAGGATCCAGCGTCGCGCCGGCGCGTCATCCGCGCGCACCGCCGATCCGCGTCCGGACGCGATCAGCCCGCCCACGGTGCCGCCGGGCTCCAGCCGCTCCACCGGCCACACCAGCCCGTGCTCGCCGAGGTGCTGCCGCAAGTCGGCAAGCGTCACCCCGGCCTGAACGCGCGCGATCAGGTCGAGCGGCTCGATCCGGAGCCCGGACAGCGCGGCGGTCGAAACCATCAGCGCATTGGGCGGTGGGGGCGGCGTGCGCGAGGCCAGGCTCTGCGTGCCGACAATGCGTACGCTGCGGACCTCGGCCAGCGCCGCGCCGAGCGCGGCTATGGTGGGCGGCGTCAGGTCGGCCGGCGGATGGCGCATGCGAGCAAAGGGTAGCGCGGGGGCCATTCACGGCCCAGAATCGGCCATGAACACCGGACGGACGTTCACACGACGATCGGTTCGCGTTCTTTGAGACGGCGGATCCAACGCGCCGCGGCCACGGCCACCGCGCGTGCGGCGACTGCCGTGTCCCGCCTGACGCGACGCGGCGGCGGAACCGCGATCAGCGGGCTGGTGGCCCAGGCCGTTTGGCCACACTACGTGCCCGACGCCCTCAATAGCCTCTCGCGCCTGGTGCTCGTCAGCGGCACCAACGGCAAGACCACGACCACGGCGCTGATCGCGGCATCGCTGCGCGCGGTGGGCCACGAGGTCTGGACCAACCCCACGGGATCGAATCTGGAACGCGGTCTCGCCGCGGCGCTGGCGCAGCGGGCCGCGTGGCACGGCGGGCAACGTCGTGAACGGTCGGCGGTTGGCGTATTCGAGGTGGACGAATGGGCGCTCGCGTCCCTGCTGCCGCGCCTGTCGCCGACCCTGGTGGTGCTGTTGAATCTGTTTCGGGATCAGCTTGACCGCTACGGCGAGATCGACACGACCGCCGGCGCCTGGCGCGAGGTCATCGCCGGGCTTCCCGACTCCGCAACGGTCCTCGCCAATGCTGACGATCCGCTCGTCACGTCGGTGGCCGAGGTTCACTCCGGCCGCGTCGATTGGTTCGGCAGCGAGCGCCTGGGCGCGGCGGCGGAACTTGACCCCTGGGCCGACGTGCGCGGCTGTCCAATGTGCGGTGAGCCGCTGGTCTACGACGCCGTCGCCTTTGCCCACCTGGGCCGCTGGCGCTGTCCGGCGGGCGACCTGGTGCGCCCCGCGCCCGACGTGGCCATCGTCGCCGCCCAGCCCCGCGGAGTTGACGGATTGGACCTGACGCTAGCCGCCGATGACCGGAAGTCTGACGTGGAGGTGTCGCTGCCGGGCCTCTACAGCGCCTACAACGTCGCCGCCGCCGTTGCCGCCGCACGGGCGCTGGGCATCGGACCGGCGGAGGCGCTGGACGCGGTAGCCCAAACCGGTCCGGCCTTTGGCCGCGCCGAGGTGATCCCAACGCCGCATGGAGAGATCGTGCTGCTGCTCACCAAGAATCCCACCAGCGCCAATCAGGTGCTGGACCTGCTGGCCGCCGAGCTGGTGCCGCTGGATACGCTGATCTTGCTGAACGACGGCGTCGCCGACGGAGAGGATGTCTCGTGGATTTGGGACGTGGAGTTCGAGCGCATGC